>NZ_JBFRCU010000044.1:0-57736 GCF_052113205.1 Inquilinus sp. YAF38
CATTTGTACGCCGTCTTCCGACTGATCCCGTAGCGCTCCGACAGCTCCAGCACCGTCCACTCCCCGCCCAGCCAGTCTCCGATCAACGACGCTCTCTGATCCATCGCGCAGCTCTCTTCCCAAGGCATCGGCAGGCCCTCCCTGCCGACATCAGAGCTGTCACCTATCCATCCGGTCTATTCTGTTACCTCTCTATCCGGGTTGGACAGGATGTCCGACCTCTCCCGCAAGCGGGAGAGGTAATCTGTTCGCATATCTGCGGTCGGTTTCACTGATCGATGTGTGAATGCTGTAGCTCCCGCAAGGGGAGGGGGGACTTAAAAAGCTCACTTCAAAGATGTGTGAATTCGGTAACCCCGAGGAGGGGTGGCTGCGGCCAACGGAATCCCCGTTCCAACACATGAGCCATGCCCGATCGGCGCGAGACGGCGCCGCTGCGGCCGGGTGAAGCTGACGCCAGGCGACGGGGCGGATGGAAGGGGCGCTGCCCGCCGCAGCCACGGCTCAGAGGCCCGACATGCAGGGATGGACCGCCCAGCAGCGGAGCGTCGTCGTCGCCAGCTTCCTCGGCTGGACTCTCGACGCCTTCGACTTCTTCCTCCTCGTCTTCATCCTGACCGACATCGCCAAGGACTTCGGCACCGGCGCCGAGACCACCTCGTGGCTGGTGACGCTGACCCTGGCGATGCGGCCGCTCGGCGCCTTCCTGTTCGGCCGCGCCGCCGACCGCGCCGGCCGCCGGCCCACGCTGATGGTCGACGTGCTGGCCTATTCGCTGCTGGAGTTCGCCTCGGGCTTCGCCCCGACCTTCACCGTGCTGCTGATTCTGCGCATGCTGTATGGCATCGCCATGGGCGGCGAATGGGGCGTCGGCGCCTCGCTGACCATGGAGACGGTGCCGGTCCGCTCGCGCGGCTTCGTCTCCGGCCTGCTGCAGGCCGGTTATCCGACCGGCTACCTGCTGGCCTCGGTCGTCTACGGCCTGTTCTACGATTCGATCGGCTGGCGCGGCATGTTCATGATCGGCGTGCTGCCGGCGCTTCTGGTGCTGTACATCCGCCGCAGCGTGCCGGAATCGCCGTCCTGGACCGAGACGCGGACGGCGAGCGTCGGCATCTCGCTGCTGGACACGGTGCGGCGGCACTGGCGGCTCGGGATCTACGCCATCCTGCTGATGACGGCCTTCAACTTCTTCAGCCACGGCACCCAGGACATCTACCCGACCTTCCTCAAGGTCCAGCACGGCATGGGCCCGCACGAGGTCAGCCTGATCGCCATCGTCTACAACATCGGCGCCATCCTCGGCGGCATCGGCTGCGGCGTGCTGTCGGAGCGCTTCGGCCGGCGCCGGGTTATCGTGGTCGCGGCGCTGCTGGCCCTGCCGGCGCTGCCGCTGTGGGCCTTCTCCTCCGGCCCGGTGCTGCTGGCCGCCGGCGCCTTCCTGATGCAGGTCGCGGTGCAGGGCGCCTGGGGCGTGGTCCCGGCCCATCTCAACGAGCTGTCGCCGGAGGAGGCGCGCGGCACCTTCCCCGGCTTCGTCTACCAGACCGGCAACCTGCTGGCGGCGATCAACCTGACCCTGCAGACCCACATCGCCGTCACCAACGGCAACGACTACGCCCTGGCCATGGCCTGGGTGACCGGGGTGGTGGCGGTGGTGATCGCCCTTCTGATCGCCTTCGGGCCGGAGAAGCGCGGCGTCGCTTTCGGCGCGGCGCGGCTCAGATCCGAGCTCGCCGCCAGCCCCGCCGCCGGAGAATAGCGGCGGCACCGGGACGGCTTGAGCCGGGGACCGGAGGCCGTGCTATAACACGCCGCCCGGCCTCCGGCCGCCCATCGCGATGCCTGCCATGCCGGACGAGCACCAGTTCCTCGACCTGATTGGCCAGATCTACGACGCCGCGGCCGGCGACGAGGACTGGACCCGGGTGCTGGACCGCCTGACGCGGATGCTCGGCGCCCATGCGGCCGTGCTGCAGCGGCCGCATGCCCCGGGACAGGCGGTGCGGACGCTGGTCAGCGGCATCGATCTTGCCTATGTCGGGCTGTACGGCGCCCATTACCATGGGCTGCTGCCGATCCGGTCCTGGCTGCCGCGGCTGCCCGGCGGGTCGGTCTTCGTCGACCGCATGCTGCTGGCCGACCGAGACTATGTCCGGACCGAGTTCTATACCGATTTCCTGACGCCGCAGGACCAGCATGCCAGCCTGTCCTGGCTGGCCCGCAACCGGCAGGGTGGCGGGGCCACCCCGGCCCTGATCTCGATCTGGCGCTCGCGCCGGCAGCCGGAGTGGGAGCAGGCGCAGTTGCGCCTGCTGCACCAGATCGCCCCGCATCTCGAACAGGCGCTGGAAATCGAGCGCCGCCTCGGCGCCAGCGCGGCCCATCGGGTGGCAACGGACCTGGTGCAGGGCGCCGCGGAGCTGACCTGGCACGAGCGCGACTGCCTGGCCGGGATCGCCCGTGGCGCCTCCAGCCAGGAGATCGCGCGCCAGCTCGAGCTGTCGATCCCCATGGTCAACGACACCATCGACGCCGCGATGCGCAAGCTGGCGGCAACCAGCCGGAGCGAGGCCGTGGCCAAGGCGATGGTGCTCGACCTGCTCGGCGGGTGATCCCCTAATCCTCGGGGATTGAGGCAAACGCCATAATCCGCGACCCTGGCGGTGAAATGTCGCGCGGTGCGCCCGCCGTGTTTCCGGTTTTTTTGCGCCGAGATGGAAACAATTCGACGTAAATTCTGTTCTGATTGTGGTGCGGCCGCCGGGCGCGATGCGGGATCGCCATTGGGTGGGGAGGTGCAGATGAATCCGATTCTGATGGCGGCCTTCGGTCTGATCGCGGTGCTGCTATGGCGCGCCGGGCCGGGCTTCGCGGCGGTGACGGGCGGCGCGGCCCTGTCGGCGGCGGCGCTTCTTCTGACGCTGCACTGAAGGCGCAGCGAGCGGCTTCGGCAAGAGCCGTTAAAGAATCACAAATCTGGTATAGTCTCGGTCGACCGCCGGTGCCACGCCGGCGGTTTGCTGTGCCCTTGCCCTGCTTCGCCATGCCGGATGACCGCGCTATCGCCCAGCTGGTCGGCCAGACCTACGACGCCGCGCTTGGCGACGAGGACTGGGCAGCCGTGCTGCGCCGGATGCTGGTGCTGCTCGGCGGCGAGGCGGTGGCGCTGCACCCGACCGGCGCCCCGATGCCGACCGACGTCGCCATCCGCGTCGGCTGCGACCCGGCCTATATCCCGCTCTACAATGCCCATTACCACCAGACTTGGCCGATTCTGCCGATGATGCAGCAGCTGCAGGCCCAGCCGGTCTTCGTCGACCGCATGCTGGTGCCGCAGGACGATTTCCTCCGGACCGAGTTCTACAACGACTATGTCCGGCCGCAGGATGGCCATAGCGGCCTGTACTGGGTCGATTTCGACCGGCTGGGCCTGGGGGCGCATCTGTCGCTCTGGCGGTCGCCGCGCCGCCCCGACTGGAACGATGAGGAGGTCCGGCTGCTGCAGCATATCGGCCCGCATATCGGCCGGGCGCTGAAGATCCAGGGCCGGCTCGTCGCGACCGGCACGCGTGGCGGCGACGCGCCGCCGCTGCTGGCGCCGCGCGAACGAGATTGCCTGGCCTGGGTCGCCCGCGGCGCCTCCAGCAAGCAGGCGGCCCAGCGCCTGGCGCTGTCGGTCTATACCGTCAACGAATACGTCGCCTCGGCGATGCGCAAGCTGCGGGCGACCAGCCGCAGCGAAGCGGTGGCCAGCGCCCTCAACCTCGGCCTGCTCGACCCGTAGCCTCGGCCCCGGGCAATCCCCCAATCCTTGGGGGTTGAGAGATTTTTCCCATCCCGGAACAATGTCCGCAGTCGATCCCGTGCCCCGGCGGCAAGCCGGCAACGGCGATGCGTGGCCAGGGCCGCGCCGCGGCGCGGATCCGAACGGGGATCTTCCATCCGATATCGCGCCGGCCGCATGCGGCAACCGGCGGAGCGGCCGKGCCCGGCCGCGAGTCAGGAGCACTCGATGCCTGTCCTTTCCGGCGGCAATGCCGCCAACGACAACCGGCCGATCGGGACGGTCGACTGGCTTTGCCTGGTGCTGACATCCGATGTCTGGTCCCGCGACGAGCCGGCCGCGGAGGCGGTCGGCCGGATGAATCCGCATCGTCCGAGTGCCGCACCACCCGGTCGCGGCCGCGGGATCGACCGTCTGGTTCCCACCCAATCACGAGGATACTGCGATGGCTCTCATTGAAGGCACTGACGGCGACGACACTCTTTTCGGCACTTTCGACGACGGCGACACCATTCTCGGCCATGCCGGGAACGACTGGATCGAGGGGGGCGGAGGCGATGTCGGCGACCTTATCGATGGCGGCACGGGTGACGACTACGTCAGAAGCGGACTTGGCGCGGACACCCTGATGGGCGGCGACGGCGCCGACACGCTCAGCTACCTCCCCAGCGGTCTCGGGGTTTCGGTCAATCTCGGCACCAACCAGACCTCCGGCGGCGACGCGTCGCAAGACACGATTTCCGGCTTCGAGAATGTCGAGGGCAGCCTCAACGGCGATGATGCCCTGATCGGGTCCGCCGGGGACAACGTGCTTCGGGGCCTCGGCGGCTCCGACATCCTGGAGGGCGCCGCCGGGGCCGACACCCTGGGCGGCGATGACGGCAACGACATACTGCGCGGTGGCGCCGGGGCCGACCAGCTCGACGGCGAGGCCGGCACCGATACCGCCAGCTACTACACCGGCACCGCCGGAGTCGCGGTCAACCTGACCTCGGGCACCGGCAGCGGTGGCGAGGCCCAGGGCGACATTCTGACCGGCATCGATAACCTCTCGGGCAGCCAGGGCAATGACAGCCTCGTCGGCAACAACGACGCCAATGTCCTTCAGGGTTGGAACGGCAACGACGTGCTGACCGGGGCGGGCGGCAAGGACACGCTCACCGGCGGTGCCGGAGCCGACCGTTTCGTCTATGGCGGCATCACCCAGAGCCCGGTCGGGGCCGGCGCCGACCGGATCACCGATTTCAGCCACGTCCAGGGCGACCATATCGACCTGACGGCGATCGACGCCGACACCGGCGCCCCCGGCGACCAGGCGTTCCGCTTCATCGGCACCGGAGCCTACTCCCATCACGCCGGGGAGCTGCGCACTGCCGTCGCCGGCGGTGTCACCACCATCGCCGGCGACGTCAACGGCGACGGCACCTCCGACTTCCACATCCAGCTCACCGGCGCCTTGGCCCTCGCCGCCGCCGACTTCGTGCTCTGAGCCGGTCGCCGGCTTACGGCTGTAACCGCAATCCAAGTTCGAACACCCGTCAGTCCCGATAGAACTGTCGGCCTCTGCCGACCCAAGGAGAGACGCTTTGAAAGCACGTTTTGCGATCACCCTGCTGGCGGCCGTGGCCCTCGGCTCGCTCGCCGTCCACGCTCCGGCGATGGCCGAGGTCAAGCTCGGCGTCGCCGGACCGCTGACCGGCCCGAACGCGGCGGTGGGCGAGCAATACCGCCGCGGCGCCGAGGCCGCGGTCAAGGCCCTGAACGCCGCCGGCGGCGTCAATGGCGAGCAGGTCGCGCTGGTCTATGGCGACGACGCCTCCGACCCCCGCCAGGGCGTCGCGGCGGCGAATGAGCTGGTGGGCGAAGGCGTGGCCGCGGTGATCGGCCACTACAACTCCTCGGTCTCGATCCCAGCCTCGACCGTCTATGCCGAGGAGGGGGTGCTGCAGATCACCCCGGGGTCGACCAACCCGCAGCTGACCGAGCAGGGCATCAAGACCGTGTTCCGCACCTGCGGCCGCGACGACCAGCAGGGTGACGTCGCCGGCACGTTCCTGGCCACCGCCTACAAGGGCCGCAAGGTTGCGATCCTGCACGACCAGACCACCTACGGCAAAGGCCTGGCGGATGCCACCAAGGCGCGGATGAACGGCCTCGGTCTGACCGAGGTGCTGTATGAAGGCATCACCGTCGGCGAGCGCGACTTCTCGGCGGTGGTGTCGAAGATGAAGGCGGCCAATGTCGACGCCGTGTTCTTCGGCGGGCTGCACAACGAGGCCGGGCTGATCCTGCGCCAGATGCGCGACCAGGGGCTGAAGGCGCAGTTCCTGTCCGACGACGGCACCGTGTCGCAGGAGTTCTGGGGCATCACCGGCCCGGCCGGCGAGGGCGCGCTGGTCACCTTCGGGCCGGAGCCACGCGACCAGCCGCAGGCCAAGGACGCCGTCGCCCGGTTCCGCGCCGCGGGCTACGAACCCGAGGGCTATACCCTGTACACCTACGCCGCCGTCCAGGCCTGGGCCGCGGCGGCGCAGAAGGCGGGGTCGGCCGACGGCGCCAAGGTCGCCGCGGCGCTGCATGACGGCAGCGCCTACGACACGGTGATCGGCCCCCTCACCTTCGACGCCAAGGGCGATCCCGCCGGCAGCAACTACGTCCTCTACAGCTGGCAGGACGGCAAGATGGTGCAGCTGTCGGATGCGCAGGTGGCCAAGCTGGGCCACTGAACGTCGGACCGGAGGCGCGGGGTCCGCGCCTCCGGTCCGATTCCGTCAGGACCCGCTATAGCCCAAAGCGTGGCGCAGCTCGGCCTTGGCCGGCTCGTATTCGGCCAGGAAGTCCGGACGCTGCAACAGCTCGAAGGCGATCACCGTGCCGACGATCCGGCCCATCTCGATGTCCGAGCGGTAATGGATGCCGCCGATCAGCCGGTTGTTCGCGAACTGCCAGGCCCGGCCCATGATCTCGGCCCGCTTTTCCGGCACCATGTCGGACAGGATGATGCCCATCAGCGTTCCGACCGTCGCGTGGCCGGACGGGTAGGAGCCTGAATTCGACAGCTTGACGGCGGGCTTGACCAGGTCGCTGAGCAGATGCGGCCGCGGCCGCTTCCAGACGTCCTTGGCCGGGTCGACCACCGCGCCCTCGGTCGCGACGACGCGGTCGAAGAAGGCGCTGAACACCGGCAGGCCGGCCGGGATAAATTTCGGTCCCATCACATTGCCGAAGCGCCAGACATCTTCGGTGACATCGGCGATCGCCGCCTGCTCCATCTCCGGCGTCCGGGTCACCTGCAGGGTCAGCACCTCGCCCAGCTCGGCCTTGGTCTGCGCCGAATCATTCGCCGGGGGCGGCGGCAGAAGCTGCAGGAGATTGACCTCCTTGTCGGTGACGAAGGGCTTCGCCTCCTCCGCCTGGGACGGGAGGGGGCCGATCGCCGCCAGCACCAGAAGGCCGAAGGCCAGGATGGATCGCCGCATGGGTGTGCTCCGCTGGAATGAATGCGGCGGACCCTAGACCCGTCCGATGACAGTCGGATGACACTTCGGGCTCCGGCCGCCGTCAGGCAGCGAAATCCTCGATCCGGTCGGCGGCGGCGCGGTCGTAGCCGCGGCTGGCCTCGAGCAGCTGACGGGTATAGGGCTGGGTCACGCTGCCGTCATGCAGCTGCGCGGCGGTCAGCGTCTCGACGATGCGGCCGCGATTCATCACCGCCAGCCGCTCGCACATCACCGACACCACGGCGAGGTTGTGGGTGACCAGCAGATAGGTCAGCCCGCGCTCGGTCCGCAGGCGCTTCAGCAGGTTCAGGATCTCCGCCTGCACCGAGACGTCGAGCGCCGAGGTCGGCTCGTCCAGCAGCAGCACCCGCGGCTCCAGCACCAGCGCCCGGGCGATGGCGACGCGCTGGCGCTGCCCGCCCGACAGCTGGTGCGGATAGCGGAAGCGGAAGCTGGGGCCGAGCCCGACCTCCTGCAGCACCCGGTCGACCCGGGCGTCGCGGTTGTCGAAGCCGTGGATCGCCAGCGGCTCCATCAGTGTCGCATCCACGGTCTGGCGTGGATGCAGCGAGCCATAGGGGTCCTGGAACACCATCTGGCACAGCTTGAAGAAGCCCTTGTCGCGGCGCCGCCCCTGCTCCCGCCCGTCGACCGCGATCCGGCCGGTCCAGTCCCAGTTCAGGCCGGACAAGGCGCGCAGGATGGTCGACTTGCCGGAGCCGCTTTCGCCGACCAGGCCGTAGCTCTCGCCCCGCTGCACCGACAGCGAGGCGTCGCGCACCGCATGGGTGTCGCCGAACATGACGTCCAGCCCGGTGATCGTGATCATCGAATCCGCCATCGTCACCCCTCCAGCCATGCCGGGTCGCGCTGCAGCACCGGCAGGAACGGCCGGGTGTCGCCGATCTGCGGCAGCGATTCGAGCAGGCCGCGGGTGTAGGGATGCTTCGCCTGGTGCAACTCGGCCGCCCGGCAGCTCTCGACCACCCGCCCCGCATACATGATCAGGATCCGGTCGCAGAAGCTGGCCACCAGGTTCAGGTCGTGGCTGATGAAGATCAGCCCCATGCCGCGCTGGGTCACCAGGTCGTCGATGATCGCCAGCACCTGCATCTGCACGGTGACGTCCAGCGCCGAGGTCGGCTCGTCGGCGATCAGCAGGTCGGGGTCGGGGATCAGCATCATCGCGATCATGATGCGCTGGCCCATGCCGCCCGAGACCTCGTGCGGGTACAGGCCCCACACCCGCTCCGGGTCGCGGATGCGCACCGCCTCGAACATCTCCAGCACCCGCCTCTTGGCCTCGCGGCCGGAGGCGCGTTTGTGGATGCGGTAGGCCTCGGCCACCTGCTCGCCCACCGTGACCACGGGGTTGAGCGAGAATTTCGGGTCCTGCATCACCATCGAGATGCGGCGGCCGCGGATGGCGCGCATCTGCCGCTCGCTCTGGCGCTGCAGGTCGATGCCGTCGAACACCAGCCGGTCGGCCTGGGCCCGGCCGGGCGAACCGACCAGCCGCAGGATCGCCCGGCCGGTCATCGACTTGCCCGAGCCGCTTTCGCCGACGATGCCCAGCTTCTCGCGCCCCAGGGTGAAGCCCATGCCGCGCACGGCCCTGACCTGGCCCTTGGCGGTGTCGAAGGTGACCGAGAGGTTCTCGACCTCCAGCAGCGGCCGGTTCAAGACTGGCCTCCCTGCTTCGGGTCGAGGATGTCGCGCAGCCCGTCGCCGAGCAGGTTGAAGCCCAGGCTGACCACGAAGATGGCGATGCCGGGCATGGTCGCGACCCACCATTGGTCGAGGATGAAGCTGCGGCCCTTGGAGATCATCGCCCCCCATTCCGGCAGCGGCGGCTGGGCGCCGAGGCCGAGGAAGCCGAGGCCCGCCGCGGTCAGGATGATGCCGGCCATGTCGAGCGTGACCCGGACGATCACCGAGGACAGGCACAGCGGCACCACGTGCCGGGCGACGATGCGGGCGCTGGAGGCGCCCTGCAGCCGCACCGCGCTGATGAAGTCGGCGTTGCGGATGGTCAGCGTCTCGGCCCGGGCGATGCGGGCATAGGGCGGCCAGGAGGTGATGGCGATGGCGATGATCGCGTTCTCGATGCCCGGCCCGAGCGCCGCGACGAAGGCCAGCGCCAGGATCAGCTTCGGGAAGGCCAGGAAGATGTCGGTGATGCGCATCAGCACGGCATCGACCCAGCCGCCGAGATAGCCGGAGACGGTGCCGATCAGGAGGCCGACCGGGGCCGCGGTGATCGCCACCAGCACGACGATCAGCAGGGTCAGCCGGGTGCCGTAGATGATGCGGGACCAGATGTCCCGGCCGAGCTCGTCGGTGCCGAGCCAATGCGCGGCGCTGAAGGGCTGCAGCCGGTCCGCCAGGTCCTGCTCGATCGGCGACTGATGGGCCAGCAGCGGCGCGAGCGCGGCGGCGACCAGCAGCGCCAGCACGATCACGAGGCCGACCATCGCCAGCGGGTTTCGGGCCAGGCCGAGCCACAGCAGGTACAGCCGCCCAAGCCGGGCCTGGCCGCGCGACTGCGGCGTGTCGGACAGCAGCCAGCCGCGCCAGGTTTCGGGCTTCGGCAGGGTGTCGGAGGAGTGAGTCATCGCCGGGCCTCCTTCACGGAAGGCGGCATCCGTTCCATGAGAGGAAGGCTCACTGCCTTCGCAACATCCCTTTCCTCGTCATCCCCGCGAAAGCGGGGATCTCGCCGCGTTTGGAACGGAAAGAGATTCCCGCTTTCGCGGGAATGACGACAGAGGAGGACGGGCGACATTCGTTCAGCGGATCTCATCGCGCCCTCGGGTCCAGCACGCGGTACAAAAGGTCGGACAGCATGTTCAGCCCGATATAGACGGCGCCGACGACGATGGTGCCGCCGAGCACCGCGTTCATGTCGGCGTTGAGCAGGGAGTTGGTGATGTACTGGCCGAGGCCCGGCCAGGCGAACACCGTCTCGGTCAGCACCGCCCCTTCCAGCAGCCCGGCATAGGACAGCGCCACCACGGTCAGCAGCGGCACGCGGATGTTGCGGAAGGCGTGGCGCCAGATCACCGCCCTCTCCGACACGCCCTTGACCCGCGCCGTGGTGACGTATTCCTGGCGCAACTGGTCGAGCATGAAGGACCGCGTCATCCGGCTGATATAGGCGAGACTGTAATAGCCGAGCAGCGCCGCCGGCAGCAGCAGGTGGTCGATCGCGTTCCAGAACACCTCCCATTCGCCGGCCAGCGCGGCGTCGAGCGTGATCACCCCCGTCACCGGGTCGACCAGACCGTCATAGAACACGTCGAGCCGCCCAGGCCCGGCCACCCAGCTGAGCTTGGCGTAGAACAGCAGCAGGCCGACCAGGCCGAGCCAGAAGATCGGCACGGAATAGCCGATCAGCCCGACCACCCTGACGAGGTGGTCGGGCCATCGGTCGCGATGCACCGCCGCCATCACCCCCGCCGGGATGCCGAAGACGATGCCGAACAGCACGCCCAGCGTCGCCAGCTCCAGCGTCGCCGGGAACACCCGGGCGATGTCCTCGAGCACCGGGCGCGAGGTCAGCACCGAGGTGCCGAGGTCGCCCGACAGCACGTCCCCGGCATAGCGGGCGAACTGGTCCCAGAGCGGCTTGTCGAGGCCGAGCTCCAGCCGCGCCTTCTCATAGACGTCGCGCGGCGCCCGGTCGCCGACCACGGCCAGCACCGGGTCGATCGGCACCACCCGGCCGATGAAGAAGGTGACGAGGAGCAGGCCGAAGAAGGTGGTCGCCAGCGAGGCAACCACGCCGGCGATGCGGAGGGCGAGCCCGCGCCGGCGCCGGCGGCGGGCGCCGCCGGGCCGGGCGGGGGCCGGCACCGGTTGGAGGTTGGTGGCGGTCACGAGGTCACGACTTCCTGCCGGTCCAATACTGGTTCCTGTCATAGGTCGCCGACCAGGTGAGGCCGGTAACTGGTTTGCGGCTGGCGATCACCTCGGACAGCTGGAACATGAAGGCGAAGGGCGACACCTGCTGGTGGCGGCGCTGGATGTCGGCATAGATCTGCGCCCGCTTGGCGCCGTCGGTCTCGAGCACCGCCTGCTGGGCGTCCGCGGTCAGGGCCGCATCCTGCCAGCCATTGGCCCAGGCCTGGGTCTTCGAAGCGGTGGCGTCGCTGTTGTCGGCGTTGACGGCGAAGGTCCCGGCATTGGAGTCCGGGTCCTCATAGTCGGGGCCCCAGCGGCCGATATAGATCTCGTGCTTGCGGGCGCGCTGCTTGGACAGGACCTGCCGAGCGTCGCCCGGGATCAGTTCCACCGCCACCCCGGCGCGGGCGAAGCTGGCCTGGATCGCCTGGGCGATGTCGATATAGGGCGACTGGTTGATCACATCCATCGTCGCCTTGAACCCGTCCGGCAGGCCGGCCTGGGCCAGCAGCGCCTTGGCCTTGTCGACGTCGAGCTTGAAGGGTGCGTCGTCGATCGCCCCCAGCATGCCGGCCGGAACCAGGGTCTGATGCACGGTGGCGAGGCCATGCATGATGGTGYCGACGATGCCGTCATAGTCGATCAGGTATTTCAGGGCCTGCCGCACCTCCGGCTTGTCGAAGGGCGGATGCAGGACGTTGAAGCTGACATAGAAGATCGACATCTTCTGCACCGGCTCGAGCGTGATGTCGGCATTGCCCTGCAGCGATTTCAGCTGGTCCGGGGTCAGGTTGCGGGCGACGTCGACATCGCCCTTCTGCAGCAGCAGCAGCCGGCTCGAGGACTCCGGCACATGGCGGATGAAGACCCGGCGGAATCCCGGCTGGCCCTGCCAGTAGCCGTCGTTGCGGTCGAGGGCCAGCAGCTCGTTGGGCTTCCACGACGCCAGCTTGAACGGGCCGGAGCCGGCGGAATGCGTCTTCAGCCAGTCATGGCCGAAATCGCCGTTCGCCTCATGCTCCTGCACCAGCTTGCTGTCGACCACGGCGGTGACGGTGGCGGTCAGGCAGTTCAGCACGAAGGTCGGCGCGTAGGCCTTGTCGGTCTTGAACACCAGCGTCCGGTCGTCCGGCGCCGTGACCAACCGGTCGACATTGTCCGCGGTCAGCCCGAACTGGCTGACGATATAGGCCGGCGCCAGGTTCAGCTTGATCGCGCGCTGCAGCGACCAGGCCGCGTCCCGGGCCGTCAGCGGGTTGCCGGAGTGGAATGTCACCCCGTCGCGGATCTTGAAGGTGTAGGTCCGGGCGTCGTCCGACACCGTCCAGCTTTCGGCCAGCAGCGGCACGAGCTTGCTGGCGTCCTTCTGGTCGTAGCCGATCAGCCGGTCATAGACCTGGGCCAAGTATTCGGTCGACGACGCCTCGAAGATCTCGGCCGGGTCGAGCGAGACCAGGTCGTCGATCACCCAGGCCTCGACCAGCGTGTCGGGCGGCGTGCCTGCCCTGGCCGCGAGGCCAGAGCAGGCGATCGTCGCCGCGAGGATGCCGCAGGCGAGCAGCTTCAGCACGGTTCCGGATCCTCGCTGCGGCTCAGGACTTCTTGCCGGTATAGTAGAAGTTGCTGTCGAAGGCCGGCCCCCAGGTGATGCCCTCGACATTCTTCCGCATCGCCGGCACCTCGGTCTGCTGGAACATCACCGCGAAGGGCGAGACCTCCATGTGCTTGCGCTGCAGGTCCTCATAGATCTTCGCCCGCTTGGCGCCGTCGCGCTCGGTCACCGCGCCCTGCGCCGCCTTGGTCAAGTCCGCGTCCTGCCAGCCGTTGCGCCAGGCCAGGGTCTTCGACTTGGCGTCGGCGCCGTTGTCGACATTGATGGCGAAGGTCTCGGCGTTCGAGTTCGGGTCCTGATAGTCTGTGCCCCAGCGGCCGATATACATGTCGTGCTTGCGGGCCCGGTACTTGGTCAGGGTCTGCTTGTTGTCGCCGGGGATGATCTCGATCTGCACGCCGGCCTGGGCGAAGGTCGACTGGATCGACTGCGCCATATCCATCGACGGCGAGGCATTCCAGACGTCGAAGGTGGTCTTGAAGCCGTCCGGCAACCCGGCCTTGGCCAGCAACTCCTTGGCCTTGGCGACGTCGAGCTTGAACGGCTCGTCGGCGATCTCGCCCAGCATGCCCTGCGGGATGAAGCCCTGATGCTTGACGGCGATGCCGCGCATGAAGCTGTTGGCCATGCCGTCATAGTCGATCAGGTATTTCAGCGCCTGCCGCACCTCCGGCTTGTCGAAGGGCGGGTGCGTGGTGTTGAAGCTGACATACCAGACCGAGCCCTTCGGCGCGTTCTCGAGCTTGATGTCGGGGTTGCCGTCGAGCGACTTGAGCTGCTCGGCGCTGAGGTTGCGGGCGACGTCGATATCGCCCTTCTGCAGCAGCAGCATCTGGGTCGCCGCCTCCGCCACATGGCGGATGAAGACGCGGCGGAAGGCCGCCTTGCCCTGCCAGTAGTCGTCGTTGCGGTCGAGCACCAGGGATTCGTTCGGCTTCCAGGCCGACAGCTTGAACGGGCCGGAGCCGGCGGAATGCGTCTTCAGCCATTCATGGCCGAAATCGCCGCTCGCCTCATGCCCCTTCACCTCCTTGCTGTCGACCACCGAGGCGACGCCCGAGGTCAGGCAGTTCAGCACGAAGGTCGGGGCGTAGGCCTTGTCGGTCTTGAACACCAGGGTCCGCTCGTCCGGCGCCGTGACCACCTGGTCGACATTCTCCGCGGTCAGGCCGAACTGGCCGAGGATGAAGGCCGGCGACAGGTTCAGCTTGACCGCGCGCTGCAGCGACCAGGCCGCATCCTGGGCGGTCAGCGCGTTGCCGGAGTGGAACTTCACCCCGCTGCGGATCTTGAAGGTGTAGGTCAGGCCGTCATCGGAGACGGTCCAGCTTTCGGCCACGCCGGGCAGGATCTTGCTGACGTCCTTGACGTCGTAGCCGATCAGCCGCTCATAGACCTGGGCCTGGTACTCGGCCGCCGAGAATTCGAAGATCTCGGCCGGGTCGAGCGAGATGATGTCGTCGATCTGCCAAGCCTCGACCAGAGTGTCCTTCGGCGTCTCGGCGAGGGCCGAAAGACCTGGGGCCGGCAGGCTGGCGCAGGCCAGGATCGTCGCTGCGAGTATGTTGCGGGTGAAACGCTTGATCACGTTTTCCCCTCCCTGTTTGTTATGTCCATGACCACGGAACGGTACCGGGCAGACCATCTTCCGGGCCGCGCCGAACCGGAGTCAAGCCGCAGCCCCGGAGCGCGCCCGGGTAACGTTCCCTGTATCGTCATCCTGCCATCAAAAAAATTTTGATGGCAGCTAAATTCCGACTTAGGCTCTCCGGCAACAGCGGGGGCTCATGGCGGGGGACGCGGCAGCGCAGACAGAGGCACGGGCGGCCGTGCCGCATCTCGGCCGGGCGATCCGCGCCCGCCGCCGCGCGCTCGACCTCACCCTCAAGGACCTCGGCGAACGCAGCGGCCTGTCGGTCGGCTTCCTGTCGCAGCTGGAGCGCGACCTGGCGACGCCGTCGCTGAGCGCCCTGTCCGGCATCGCCGGCGCGCTCGGCGTGCCGCTTGACGCCTTCCTGGCCGCGCCGCGCCCGGCCAGCGGCCTGAGCCGCCGTGGCGAGCGGCCGGTCTTCGCCATCGGCGACGCGCCGCCCGACCGGATCCGCTACGAACGGCTGAGCGCCGCCTTCCCCGGCCAGGCGCTGAACGCCGTGCTGGTGCATGTGCCGCCCGGCTACGCCTCGGAGGCGGTGCAGCATGAGGGCGAGGAGATCGCCTTCGTGCTGGAGGGATCGCTGCTGGTCGGCATCGGCGGCGAGAGCATCCGCCTCGATGCCGGCGACAGCCTGCACTATCCGGCGGGCCAAGCGCATCGCTGGAGCAACGCCCATGAGGGCTGGACCCGCGTTCTGTGGACCGGGACGGCCCCGATCTTCGACCGACTGCGAGACGAGTCATGACGACACTGACCGACCCGAAGGTGGCTGCGGCCATCGCAACGCTGGCCGCGGCCCAGGCCGATCCCGGCCAGCCCCAGGCGCTGTACCGCGCCGCCGACGCCGCCTATGGGGCGCTGCTCGGCCACAAGCTGTTCACCATCATGGCACTGCGGGCCGACACGGCGGAGGCCGAGCGGGTCTATACCAGCGACGCCGCGTCCTATCCGGTCACCGGCCGCAAGCCGATGCATGAAGACCGCTGGTCGGCCCAGGTGATCGGCCGGCGCGAGGTGTTCCTGGGCCGCACTTTGGCCGAGATCGCCGAGGTGTTCCCGGACCACGAGCTGATCGGCTCGCTGGGCTGCGGTGCGGTGCTGAACTTCCCGGTGGTCTATGACGGGCGGGTGCTGGGCACGGTCAACGTGCTGGACGCCGAGGGACGCTACGACGAGGCCGCCGCCGAGCGCGGCCGCTGGCTGACCCCGCTGCTGGTGCCGGCCCTGCTGGCGCCCGTGTGAGACGATGGCCCGGCCCCAGGAACCTCTCTCTAATCTGTCATTGCCGGGCTTGACCCGGCAATCCAGAGAATGTCGACAGACTCTGGATGCCCGGGTCAAGCCCGGGCATGACAATAGGTTTGTATAGAGACGGCGGCCCGCCATCGACGAAACCAATTCTCAGAACAAACAGGGAGACAGAAACCATGCGGACCCTACCTGCCTTTCTCCTCGCCGCCGCCCTCGCGGCGCCGCTTCCCGCGGTCGCGGCGACGCCGGCCGATGCGCTGGTGGTGGCCAAGAACATCGACGACATCGTCAGCCTGGACCCCGCCCAGGCCTACGAGTTCACCTCCGGCGAAATCGTCACCAACACCTATGACCGGCTGGTGCAGTACGAGGCCGAGGACATGCAGAAGCTGGTCGGCGGGCTGGCCGAGAGCTGGGCGGTGTCCGACGACGGCAACACCCTGATCTTCAAGCTGCGGCCGGGCGTGACCTTCCAGAGCGGCAATCCCGTGCGGCCGGAGGACGTGGTGTTCTCGCTGGCCCGCACGGTCAAGCTGAACAAGGCGCCGGCCTTCCTGCTGACCCAGCTGGGCTGGACGCCCGACAATGTCGAGCAGATGGTGCGCAAGACCGGCGATGCCGAGGTGACGATCACCGTCAGCGGCGGCTTCGCCCCGAGCTTCGTGCTCAACGTCCTGGCCTCGCGCCCCGCCTCGGTGGTCGACGAGAAGACGGTGACGGAGCACGCCAAGGACGGCGATCTGGGCAATGCCTGGCTGGGCCAGAACTCGGCCGGCACCGGCCCGTTCGCGCTGCGCGCCTACAAGCCGACCGAGTCGATCGCGCTGCGCGCCAACCCGGCCTATTTCCGCGGCGCCCCGGCGATGAAGTCAGTGATCTACCGCCATGTCGCCGAGCCGGCGACTCAGCGCCTGCTGCTGGAGGCCGGCGACGCCGACCTGGCGCGCGACCTGACCCCGGACCAGGTGGCGGCGCTGGAGGGCGAGGACGGCATCGCCATCGGCACCTATCCGCAGGCCGCCGTCCACTTCTTCAGCCTGAACCAGAAGGTGGCGGCGCTGCAGAACCCGAAAGTCTGGGAGGCGGTGCGCTATCTGGTCGACTATGACGGCATGACCAAGAGCTTCCTGCGCGGCCAGATGAAGATCCACCAAGCCTTCTGGCCGGAAGGTTTCCCCGGCGCGCTGAACGACACGCCGTACACGCTCGACGTCGACAAGGCGAAGGCCCTGCTGGCCGAGGCCGGCGTCAAGGACGGGCTGACGATCAAGATGGACGTGATCTCCAGCCCGCCTTTCACCGAGATCGCCCAGTCGTTGCAGGCCACCTTCGCCCAGGCCGGCATCACGCTGGAGCTGGTGCCCGGCACCGGCAGCCAGGTGATCACCAAGTACCGCGCCCGCAACCACGAGGCGGTGCTGCTGTACTGGGGCCCGGACTTCATGGACCCGCATTCCAACGCCGGCGCCTTCGCCTACAATGTCGACAATTCCGACGGATCGCCGCAGAGCACCACCACCTGGCGCAATTCCTGGCTGGTGCCGGAGCTGAGCGCCGAGACCGACGCCGCGCTGAAGGAGCGCGACGCCGCCAAGCGCGACGCGATGTATGTCGACCTGCAGCGCAAGGTGCAGGCTTCGTCGCCGATCGTGATCATGTTCCAGGCGGTCGCCCAGGTGGCGATGCGCAGCGCCGTGCACGGCTACGCCAACGGCGCCACGACCGACCAGATCTATTATCGACTGGTGACCAAGAAGTGAGGCTCTCTTTCGTCGAGCGCAGTTCACAAAGCCCAGAACCGTCATGGCGAGCCCCGAAGGGGCGTGGCCATCCAGAAATCCAGCCGCTGGATCGCCACGTCCCCCGGCTCAAGGCCGGGGTCCTCGCGATGACGGTGAGGGGCAGGTGACGTCACTGCCAAGGATCGACTGCATGACGAACCACGACATGACCGACACTATCGAGACCGAACGCCTGGTCCTCCGCCCCCATCGGGCGGAGGATTTCGCCGACCTCGCCGCGATGTGGGCGGATCCGGAGGTGACCCGCTTCATCGGTGGCCGTCCCTCCACGCCCGAGGAGAGCTGGGCCCGGCTGCTGCGCTATGGCGGGCTGTGGGGACTGCTCGGCTTCGGTTACTGGGCGGTGCATGAGCGCGCCACCGGCCGCTTCGTCGGCGAGGTCGGCTTCGCCGATTTCCGGCGCGGCCTGGGCTTCGACGGTGTGCCGGAGGGCGGGTGGATCCTGATGCCCTGGGCCCAGGGCCGCGGCCTGGCCGGCGAGGCGGTCCGCGCCGCCCTGGCCTGGGGCGATGCCCGCGGCTGGGACCGCAGCGTCTGCATCATCGATCCGGACAACGCACCGTCGCTGCGCCTGGCCGGTGCCTGCGGCTATCAGGAGACCGGCCGCCTCACCTACAAGGACCACCCGGTCGTCCTGCTGGAGCGGGTCAGGCGATAGCACCCTGCGCAGGTGCGGGGCGAACCGAAGAGAAATGCTCCCGCAGCGCCTGCTCCGCCCTGGCCCTCGCTGCGGCGATGGCCTCCGGGCCGGAGCCGGTGCCCTGGACCGAGAAGAACGCCAGGTCGTGCAGCCCGATGATGCCGAGGACGGCCTTCAGATACGGCGTCAGGAAATCCGGCTGGCGCGCGCGCTCGCCGGAGAACTTGCCCCCCGAGGATATGGCGACGAAGACCGGGCGGTCGCGCAGCAGGCCCACCTTCCCGTTCGGGGTCACGTCGAAGGTGCGGCGGACCCGGACGACGTGATCGATCCAGGCCTTCAGCACCGACGGCACGGTGAAATTGTGCATGGGCGTGCCGATGACCAGGACATCCGCGCTCTCCAACTCCTGGATCAGCTCTTCGGACACGGCGATGGAGCCGCTTTGGGACGGGTCCGAGGACGACGCCTGGGCGATCGCGTAATTCTCATCGACGTGATCGATCGTGCCCCAGCCGATCATCCGCTCCATCACGACCGCATCCGGCTGCGTTTCCAGCAGATGGCCGATGAGTCTTTGAGCGAGCCGATGGCTCTCGGCGGCCCGGCCGCGAGGACTGCAACTGACGAACAGGATTCTCTTCATTGCCGACTCCGGTTTTGTCCCGCGCGCTGTCGCCTGCGCCCGAGGGACCGGCATCGTGCAAGCCTCATGGCCCATACCCTAGATCCATGAACGGACATTGGATCTGGTCCATGTTCCGTCGCGCCGCTATGGTGCAAGCGACCCTGTCCAGGCTGCGCAGCGGACCGGCCCATGACCAGCCACCGTCCCGGGAAGATCCCGCCGCTGGACCCGGCGGCGGCCCTTCCCTTCTACCGGCAGATCTACGACCGGTTTCGCGGCGCCATGGCCGGCGGGATGCTGAAGCCGGGCGACCGGATCCCCTCGGCCAGGGCGCTGGCCAAGGAGCTGGGCCTGGCCAGGGGCACGATCGAGGCCGCGTATTCCCTGCTGACCGCCGAAGGCTACATCCAGGCCCGCGGCCAGGCCGGGACGATCGTGACGCCGGACCTCGATCTGCCAACGCCCGTCGCCAGCCCGGCGCCGCTGCCCGACAGCGGCCCTGCCGCGCCCAGCTTTCGCCCGGATTCGATCCTGCCGTTCCAGATGGGCCTGCCCGCCCTGGATCGGTTTCCCCGGAAGATCTGGGCCCGGCTGGGCGCGCGCTGTGTCCGCGCCATGCACCCTGCCGACATGGTCCATCCCCCCGTCGCCGGCCTGCCGTCGCTGCGTGCCGAGATCGCCGCCTATCTCCAGCTGTCGCGCGGCATCGGCTGCTCGCCATCCCAGGTCTTCGTGACATCGGGATACCGCCACACCATCGGGCTGATCGCCCATTCGCTGCTGAGGGCGGGGGATCGCGTCTGGCTCGAGGATCCGGGATACCCGCCGACGCGCGAGCTGCTGGGACATCTGCAGATCGAGCCCACTCCCGTGCCGGTCGATGGCGAGGGCATGGTCGTTGCCGACGGCACCAGGCTGGCGCCGCGGGCGCGCGCCGCCGTGGTCACGCCGGCCCATCAGAGCCCGCTCTGCGTATCCCTGTCCCTGCCCCGCCGCCTGGCGCTGCTGGACTGGGCCGCGCGCAACGACGCCTGGATCGTCGAGGACGACTATGACGGCGAGTACCGCTATGTCAGCCGCCCCCTGCCGGCGCTGAAGAGCCTGGATCGCGACGGGCGCGTCCTCTATGCGGGCACGTTCAGCAAGGTGCTGCTTCCCAGCATCCGGCTGGCCTATCTGGTGGTGCCGGAGACGCAGGTCGAGCGGTTCGAGCAGATCACCCAGGCCTTCGCCGGCGGCAGCCCGGAGCTGACCCAGGCCATCGTCACCGGCTTCATCCAGGAAGGGCACTTCGCGCGCCACATCCAGCGGATGCGGAAGCTCTATGCCGAGCGCCGGGAGGCGACGGCGGCCGGCCTGGGCAGCGTGCTGGGCAAGCACATGCAGATCGATTCACAGCCGGGCGGAATGCATCTGATCCTGCGGCTGCGCGGACGGCAGTCGGACCGCCGGCTCGTCGAGCGCATGCGCATGGCGGGCCTGTACGGTGAAGCGCTGACGGATTGGACCGCCAGCGGAGAAGGGCCCGCGGCCCTGCTTCTCAGCTTCACGAACATCGACTCGCGAAGCACGGCCGAGAGCCTGGGCCGGCGCCTCCTGAGCCTGCTCTGACCCTCCCGATCATGGACCAGTGCCTAAGCCGGTTCATGGACCTTCTGGGATAGGCCAAGACGCATCACGTTGGAGTCCTTCGACCCTCAAGCAGAAGGATTTCATCGTGAGCAATCGCATCGACTACGCCAAGGTCTCTCCGGACGGCTACAAGGCTTTCGGCGGCGTGTACGTCACCGTTCAGCACGGCAGCCTGCCGAAAGATCTCATCAACCTCGTGTATCTGCGGGTGTCGGAGATCAATGGCTGCGCCTTCTGCATCGACATGCATTCGCGCGACCTGCTGAAGTCCGGCCTCGCGGTGGACAAGCTGGTGCTGGTGCCGGTGTGGCGCGACGCCGGCAATGTCTTCACGCCCCGCGAGCGTGCCGCTCTCGCCTGGGCCGAGACCGTCACGAAGGTCTCCGAGACCGGCGTGCCCGATGCCGACTACGACGCCGCCGCGGCCGAGTTCGACGAGAAGGAACTCGCCGACCTGACCTATGCGATCGGCCTGATGAACGCCTTCAACCGCTTCGGCATCGCCTTCCGCTCGACCCCCGCGGCCGCCGCCAAGGCCTGAACTTTCCCACCAGCAACGGATCTGCCGCCATGGCCTGGGTCATGCTCAGCATCGCCGGGATTCTCGAGATCGCGTTCGCGCTCAGCATGAAGGCGTCCGAAGGGTTCACGCGATTGATACCGGGGCTGCTGACGGTCGGCACCGGCCTGTCGAGCGTCGTGCTGCTGTCGCTCGCGCTCCGCACGCTGCCGATCGGCACGGGCTATGCGGTCTGGACCGGCATCGGTGCCGCCGGCACGGCGATCCTGGGAATCGCCGTACTGGGGGATTCCGCCGCGCCGGTCAGGATCCTGTGCATCGGACTGATCCTGGCCGGCGTCATCGGGCTCAGGCTCGTCTCGGAAGGTTGAGGCGGGCTGCCTCTCACCCCATGCGCTCGACCCAGGCCGCCCGCGACGGCCCGGGCTCGAACGGGTCGGCGAAGTACTGGGTCTCTCGGGCCACCTTGCCGTCCAGGAACTCCATCACGCTCACCGTGAAGGATGGCCGGCCGTCATAGGTGAGGACGAACTCCGTGACCCAGAGGTCGCCCGCCCCGGTGATACGGCGCACCGTGAAGCGCTTCGCGTTCGGCTGCGCGGCGCGGGAGGCCTGGATGTTGTGCCGGCCCCTGATGCGCTCGCCCGATTGCGGATATTCGAGCAACGCATCCTCGCGGTAGATGGCATGCTCGGCAGCGAAGTCGTTGGCGTCCGAGGCGGCCCAATGGCGTTCGAGAGCGTCACGAATCCCGCTTTCGTCCATCCTGCTGCTCCCGCTCCTGAGGTTGCCGAGGAATCCGGTGGCCGGACCTAACCGTAGGTTTAGTCGACGACGTAACGAGGCGTCGACTACATTGGCCGGATCGAGGCTGTGTCCGGCCGGCGGAATGATTGCCCGGCGACCGCATGCAGCCTGGGCTCGGGACGATGAGCGTGCCCGTGGTCGACTCCGAGGGACATCGTGATGGACCAGCCGCCCGCGCCCTCGGCCCTCAGCCCTTCCGTACCGCTGCCCGCTGCCGGGCAGCCGCCTGCCCCGGACCAGAGCACCGGCACCAGGCCGGCCGCAAAGTCGCATCGGCTTGGCGCCTGGCTGATCCGGCTGGTGATCCTGGTCATCGCGGCCGGCATCGTCGCCCTGTTCGTCATCCGCTGGGATGTCTGGGCCGGCCAGGCGAGCCGCCAGACCACGGACAACGCCTATGTCCGCGGCGACATCACCCCACTCAGCGCCCAGGTCGACGGCTATGTCGAGCGCGTGGCCGTGACCGATTTCCAGCTGGTCAAGGCCGGGGACCTGCTGGTCGAGATCGACGACCAGGACTATCGGGCGCGGGTGGACCAGGCCGCGGCGGATGTGCTGGGCGCGGAGGCCGCGATCCAGAACCTGAAGGCGCGCAAGGACCTGCAGCATGCCGAGATCGACCAGGCGCAGAGCGTCATCGCCGCGACCCAGGCCGATGTCGACCGCACCAAGCTGGAGCTGAACCGCCAGCAGACCCTGCTGGGGACCACCTTCGGCACGGCCCAGAAGGTCGAGCAGGCCGTCGCCGACGAAAAGCGCTTCGAGGCCACCCTGACGCGCAACCAGGCCGAGTTCGAAGCCGCGCGCCGGCAGATGGGCGTGCTCGATACCCAGGAGCTGCAGCTCCGCGCCGATACCAAGGCCAAGAACGCGGCGCTCGCGCTGGCCAAGACCAATCTCGGCTACACCCGGATCATCGCGCCGGTGGACGGCATGGTCGGCGAGCGCGGGGTCCGCGCCGGACAGTATCTTCGGCCCGGCACGCAGGTCATCTCCGTGGTCCCGCTGGACAATGTCTGGGTCATCGCGAACTACAAGGAGACCCAGCTGACCCGGGTGGCGATCGGCCAGAAGGCCGAGGTCACCTTCGACACCTTTCCCGGCGTTACCGTGACCGGCCGGGTCGACAGCATCGCACCGGCCAGCGGATCGCAGTTCAGCCTGCTGCCGCCGGACAACGCCACCGGCAATTTCACCAAGGTGGTGCAGCGCATCCCGGTCAAGATCCTGCTCGATCCCGGCAGCCCGCTGGCCGGCCGGCTGCGTCCCGGCATGTCGGCGGTCGCGACGATCCTGACCGACGGCGCGCCGGCGCGGCCGTGACCGTCGCCCTCGAGGCTGCGGGCGCCCGTCCGAGCCCCGCGGCGGCGCCCTGCCTGCGTCCCGTGGCCGGCGTCGCGGCGGTGCTGCTGGGGGCCGTCATCTCGACGCTGAACACGCGGGTCACCAGCTTCGGCCTCGCCGACATCCGCGGCGGGCTCGGCCTCGGCTTCGATGAAGGGTCCTGGCTGACCACCGCCTTCTCGGCCAGCCAGATGGTGGTGGCGCCCTGCGCAGCCTGGCTCAGCATCGTCATCGGCACCCGGCGTTTCCTGCTCTGGGCCAGCGTGATCTTCATCCTGTCCTCGCTGCTGCTGCCGTTCATGGCCGGCTACGAGGCGGTCATCGCCCTGCAGACCGTCCGGGGCCTTGCGGTCGGCACCTTCATTCCCGCTTCCCTCGGTTTCATCCTGCGCAGCCTGGCACCACGCTGGTGGATCTGGGGCATCGCCGCATACGCCTTCCGTTTCACCTTCTCCCAGAACGTCGCCGCCTCTCTCGAGGCCTGGTATTCGGAGACCGGCCAGTGGCAGTGGATCTTCTGGCAGAATGTCGTCCTGACCTCCGCCATGGCCCTGATCATCCTCTGGGCGGTGCCGCGCGAGGGCATCAATCGCGAGCTTTTGCGCCGCACCGATTGGGGCGCCATCATCTTCGCCGGGCTGGGCTTCGGGCTGCTCTATGTCGCGCTGGACCAGGGCAACCGCCTCGACTGGCTGAATTCCGGCATCGTCGTCGGCTGCCTGGCGGGAGGGCTGCTGCTGGTCGCCGCCTTCGTCGTCAATGAGGCGATCGTCAAGCAGCCGCTGATTCACCTGCGGGTGCTGGGCCAGGCGAATGTCGCGGTCCCGGCGCTGCTGATCTGCATCTACGGCTTCGGAGCCCAGGCGACGGCCTATGTCCTGCCGGATTATCTGACGCGCATCCAGGGCCTGCGGGCGCTGCAGGTCGGCGACGTTCTCAACTGGATCGCCCTGCCGCAGGTCCTGATCATCCCGCTGGTGGTGCTGGCGCTGCGACGGATCGATGCACGCCTCCTCCTCGCCATCGGTTTCGCCCTGATCGCGATCGGCAGCTGGATGGACACGGGCCTGACCCATGACTGGGCCGGCGGCGACTTCCTGCCCTCCCAGATCGTCGAGGCCGTCGGCCTGGCCATCGGCCTGACGTCGCTGGTCACCTTTGCCGTCTCGAACATCACACCGCCCCAGGCCGCCGCCATCGCCGCGACGATCCAGATCTTCCGGCTGTTCGGCATCGAGCTGGGGACGGCCTTCATGCAGACCTTCATACGGGTGCGCGAGCAGGTGTATTCGAACCTGACCGGGCAGCATCTCAGCTCGGGCTCCGACGTGGTGGACCGCGTCGTGACCGCGCTCTCGAATGTCTTCGCTCAGCGCGCCAACAATATCGGGCTGGAGACCAGCCAGGGGATCGCCCAGGCCGGCCGGTTCGTCCAGCGCGAAGCCTATGTGCTGGCCTATATCGACGGCTTCTGGATCATCGCCTGGGTGCTGGCGCTGGCCTTGCTGCTGGTGCTGCTGCTGCGCCGCCCGCCGCCCAATCCGATGACGCCGCCGCGCATCGACATCTCGACGCGCGGATAACCCGCCGATGGAACTGTCCTATTTCGACATACTTGCGCCGGGCCTGCCGGTGGTCTTCTGCGGCATCAATCCCAGCGCACAGGCGGCTGCCTCAGGCCACAATTTCGGATCGGCGTCCAACCGCTTCTGGCCCGTCCTGCACCTGTCCGGCTTCACGCCCGAGAGGATTGCGGCCCGGGACGATCGCCGCCTGCTCGCCTTCGGCTGCGGCATCACCGCCGCCGTCCCACGCGCCACGCGCAGCGCCGGCGAGCTCCGCGGCCGCGAGCTGCGGGATTCCGGCGACGGGCTCCGCGCGAAGCTCGAGCACTTCCGGCCCGAGACTGTCGCCTTCCTGGGCAAGGCTGCCTATGAAGCGATCGCAGGCGACCGGGTCGATTGGGGGCCGCAACCCTCCCGGCTGTCCGGTGCCGCCGTGTGGATCCTGCCGAACCCGAGCGGACTCAATCGCGGCTTCAGCCTTGCCGATCTCGTCGAGGCTTACACGGCTCTGAGGATCGAGCGCTCCTCCTCTCTGGCGCGTTGGATGGCTCAAGAAGAAATCATGCACAACATTCTTAAGAAAACCTAGCGAAGCGACATCTGTCTGCAACAAACCTCGACTAGGGTCCGGCCACATTTGAAACAGCACCATTACCAACGCCGCAATCCTGGGGATTCGCGGCGGAGGGTGGTGCTGTGCCTCGTGCATGTCCGGCGACCACTGCCCCGACGCGACCGGAGCGTCGAGCTTCTCTTCGAGGATCCGAGATGACATCCGAAAGCAGGCGCGACTTCCTGAAGATGGCCGGTGCCGCGGCCGGCGGCGCCGCGGCGCTGTCGATGTTCCCGCCGGTGATCCGGGACGCGCTGGCCATCCCGGCGCACAACGCCACCCGCTCGATCAAGGACGTCGAGCATGTGGTGATCCTGATGCAGGAGAACCGGTCCTTCGACAATTACTTCGGGACCTTCCCGGGCGTCCGCGGCTTCGGCGACCGCTTCACCATCCCGCTGGCCAATGGCCGCACCGTGTTCCAGCAGTGGAACGGCAACCGGGTGGTGATGCCGTATCACCTGGACGCGAAGAAGGGCAACGCCCAGCGCGTGAACGGCACGCCGCACAGCTGGAACGACATGCAGGCGGCCTGGGCAAACGGCCAGATGAACCAGTGGCCGCTGTTCAAGCAGAACCAGTCGATGGGCTACTACAAGGAAGCGGAGGTTCCCTTCCAGTTCGCCCTGGCGAACGCCTTCACCCTCTGCGACGCCTATCACTGCTCGCTGAACGGCGGCACCAACCCGAACCGGCTGTTCCATTGGACCGGCACCAACGGCGCGACCGGCGCCGGCGTCGCCGCGGTGGTCAATGAGTGGGACGATTTCGGCCCGTCCAGCGAGGGCTACACCTGGGCGACCTATCCGGAGCGGCTGCAGAAGGCCGGCGTCAGCTGGAAGGTCTACCAGAATATCCCGGAGAATTTCGGCGACAACCCGCTGGTCGGCTTCAAGCAGTACCGCCGCGCCAGCGAGGCGGCCGGCAACGGCCCGGACGGCAGCCCCTACGTGCCGTGGACGCCGGCGATCGACAAGGCCCAGCCGCTGTACAAGGGCATCGGCAACACCATGCCGAAGAGCGCCCTGACCACCCCTTCCAGCAACCGGCTGGAGGAGTTCCGGGCCGACATCCAGGCCCGCAAGCTGCCGCAGATCTCCTGGGTGATCGCGCCGGCGACCTATTCCGAGCATCCCGGCCCGTCCAGCCCGGTGCAGGGCGCCTGGTACATCCAGGAGGTGCTGTCGGCCCTGATCGCCGACCCGGACCTGTGGAGCCGCACCGTCCTGATCGTCAATTTCGACGAGAATGACGGCTTCTTCGACCATGTGCCGTCGCCGGCGGTGCATTCGCTGAACCCCGACGGCAGCCCGGCCGGCGCCTCGACCCTGTCGGACCAGGCGATCGCCTTCGAGCGCTTCAATTATCCGGTGCCGCCCGGCACCAAGGACCAGCCGAAGCCGGACGGCCGTGTCTTCGGCCCCGGCCCGCGTGTGCCCTGCTATATCGTCTCGCCCTGGAGCCGCGGCGGCTGGGTCAATTCCGAAGTGTTCGACCACACCTCGGTGCTGGGCTTCCTGGAGCGGCGCTTCGAGGTGCAGGAGCCGAACATCCCGCCCTATCGCCGCGCGATCTGCGGCGACCTGACCTCGGCCTTCAACTTCGTCAACCCGAACAGCGAGCGGCCGCCGCGGCTGCCGAGCCAGACCAAGGCCCAGGCCGACGCCATCCGGGCGCAGCAGGAGACGCTGCCCCAGGTGCCGGTGCCGGCCGAGGCCAGCCAGGCCGCGCCGCGCCAGGACCGCGGCATCCGCCCGTCGCGCGCCCTGCCCTATGAGCTGACGGTCAATTCCGAGGCCGACGACAACCGGGTGCGGCTGAGCTTCCTCAACACCGGCAATGCGGGCGCCACCTTCCACGTCTATGACCGGCTGCATCTCGACCGGGTGCCGCGGCGCTACTCGGTGGAGGCCGGCAAGTCGCTGGACGGCGAGTGGACCACGTCCCCCGACTTCGGCAAGTACGACCTGTGGGTGCTGGGACCGAACGGCTTCCACCGGCACTTCACCGGCACCGTCGTCGCCGGCGGCCGCAAGCCCGTGCCGGAGATCGCGGTCGGCTACGACAAGCGCGCCTGCGGCCTGCTGGTGCGGCTGACCAACCGCGGCAGCACCCCCTGCGTGTTCACGCTGAAGGCCAATGCCTACAGCCTGTTCAACTTCCCCTGGCGTCAGCTGGTGCCGCCGCATGGCCAGTCGACCGCCTACCTGCCGCTGCTGCTGTCGGGCAAATGGTACGACTTCACCGCGCGGATCGAGGGCGACTCCCTGTTCACCCGCCGCTTCGCCGGGCGCATGGAGGACGGCACCCCGAGCGTGTCCGACCCGGCCATGGGCGAGACGGGCCTAGTCTAGAGAGGCTCAGGACACCTCCCCTCACCTGTCATTGCCGGGCGGGTCCTCGGGTCAAGCCCGAGGACGGCAATCCAGAGAATGTCGACAGCCTCTGGATGCCCGGGTCAAGCCCGGGCATGACAGTGTGGGGTTCAGGCGCCCCTACCACTCGAACGCGTCGGTGGTCAGGCGCTTGCCCACCAGCATCGCATCCGCGACCAGGCGCAGGGGCGCGCCGTCGACATCGCTGCGGCGGGCGGCGAGCAGGTCGGCGAAATGGGCGTAGATCCGCTCGTATTCCTCGCTCGGTGCCTCGGCCACCACCGTGCCGCCGACCGACAGGGCGCCGCCGCCCTTGAACAGCCGGGCCGGGCGGCCGTCCGCCGTCTCGATCGTCATGTGCCACTTCTCGTCGCCCTGCTCGCGCCAGTCGAAATCCGCAGTGAGGGTGGGCGCCGCCGGGTCGGTGCTGCCGAACACGAGCTGGGCCGCGATCGGCGTCTGCCGGTCGGCGGGATAGGTCAGCTCCGCGCTGCGGACGAAGGGCACGAAGGGGAGGATGCGGGTGAAGATCGACAGGGCGTTGATGCCGGGGTCGAACACGCCGAAGCCGCCCGGCGCCCACACCCAGTCCTGGCCCGGATGCCATTTGCGGACATCCTCGCGCCATTCGATCTTCACCGAGCGCACGCCTGCGGCCAGCAGGTCCCGCGCCGCCTCGACCGCCGGGTTGAAGCGCGAATGCCAGGTCGCGAACAGCACCCGGCCCTGCGCGGCGGCCGTCGCCTCGAGATCGGCCAGCTCGGTCAGCGTCGCCGCCGGCGGCTTCTCCAGCAGCACATCCTTGCCGGCCAGCAGCGCCTCGCGGGCGAGGCCGTGGCGCACCTCCGGCGGGGTGTTGACCGCGACGATGCCGATGTCCGGCCGGGCGGCGTAAAGCTCGGCCGGGGTGCGGTAGCTCGGCACGCCGCCATGGCTGAGGCCGCGGGTGCTGACCACGGCCGCCAGCTCGAACGAATCGCTCTTGTCGATCACCGGCAGATGCTGGTCCTGGGTGATCTTGCCGAGGCCGATGACGGCGATCTTGTGCACTGGGTCTCTCCTTCGAACGCCGATGTCAGCGCGTCTTCTCGCCGCCCGCCGCGACGATCACGGCGATGATGATCAGGCCGGTCAGCACCAGCCGCAACCCGGTTCCGGTGCCGAGCGTGTTCAGCATCGTCACCAGCAGGAACAGGAACAGCGAAGCCCCCCACAGCCCGGGCAGGTTGGCCCGGCCGCCGGCGACGCTGGTGCCGCCGATCACCACCACGGCGATCGAGTTCAACAGGTAGTCCTTGCCCATGTCGAGCGAGGCGCCGCCGAAATACCCCGCCATCAACGCCCCGGCCAGGCCGGCGAAGCCGCCGGACAGGGCGTAGGTGAGGAATCGCGTGCGCTCGACCTTCACCCCGGCCAGATGGGCGGCGCGCGGGTTCTGTCCGACCGCCAGCACCGAGCGGCCGTAGATCGTGCGCTGCAGCACCACCGCCATGACCGCGGCCAGGACGAAGCCGGCCACCGCCATCACCGGTACCCCCAGCGGATTCGCCGTGGTGAAGGCGGCGAAGCCGTCGGGCGGGGAGATGCGCAGGCCGCGGCCATAGGCGATGGCGACCGACTGGAACACCAGGCTCGAGGACAGGGTGGCGATGATCGGCGGCATGGCGAAGCCGCGGATCAGCGCCCAGTTGGCGATGCCGACCGCCAGACCTGCGGCCAGGGCCGCGGCCAGCCCCGGCAGGATCATGCCGTCCTGCCCGGCCATCACGATCATGGCGACCGAGCCGGACAGGGCGATGTTGGACGGGATCGACAGGTCGATATTGCCGGGCCCCATCGCGATCACGAACATCTGGCCGATGGCGACGACGACGAAGAACACGCCGAAGCTGAGCGCCGCGGTCAGCACCTGCCCCGCCCCCTCGCCGGCGGCGATGGCGACCACCGCCAGCCACAGCAGCACCGCCCCGGCCCAGGACCACAGCCAGGGCCGGTCGGCGGTCCACACCGAAACTCGGGTCATCGCCGCCTCCGGCTGGTCAGGGCCCTGAGGGCCAGGACGATGATCAGGATCGCGCCCTGGGCGCCGATCTGCCAGTCGGGCGAGATCCGCATGAAGGTGAGCAGCGACCCGGCCAGGGTCAGCACCAGCGCGCCGACAGTCGCCCCGACCGGCGACACCCGGCCGCCGACGAAGTCGCAGCCGCCGAGGATGGCGCCGGCAATCGACAGCAGCGTGTAGCGCTGGGCGATGTTGCTGTCGCCCGAGGTGGAGAGGCCGAGCAGCGACAGCCCGGCCAGCAGGCCGAACACCCCGGCCAGGGCGTAGAGCCCGACCCGGATCTTGAGCAGCGACCAGCCGGCCCGGGTGATCGCCTTCGGGTTGCCGCCGGCGCCGCGCAGCACCGCGCCGAGGGCGGAGCGCATCAGGAACAGATGGACCAGCGCGGCCAGCCCGACCGCCACCAGGATCGGCAGCGGCACGAAGGGCGGCTTCCAGCTCATCGCCGCGCGCAGCCAGGTCGGGCTGGCCCCGCCCGGCGAGGGCAGCACCAGGATGGCGAGGCCGAGCCAGACGAAGCTCATGCCCAGCGTCACCACCAGCGACGGCACGTTGCGCCAATGGATCAGCGCGCCGGCCGCGCCATAGGCCAGGACGCCGCCCGCGAGCACGGCGATGCCGAGCAAAGGCTCATTGACCAGCCAGGTCGCGGCGACGCAGGTGACGAAGCCGACATAGGCGCCGATGCCGAGGTCGAGGTCGTTGACCGTCAGCATGCACATCTGCGCCAGGGTCGCGAACATGATCGGGATCGCCAGGCCGAGCATCAGGTTCAGCCCGAAATAGCTCATCGTCCTCGGGTTGATCAGGAAGATCGGCACCAGGATCGCGACCAGCGACAGGAAGGGCAGCAGCGCCCGCCAGGTCGAGGCGCGGGTCAAGGGCGCGGTCCAGGATGGCCGCGGGCGGGGCAAGGCGAGATCGGTCATGAGGCGCGGCGCTCTTCTTCCGCGAAGGAGGCGTGGAGGACGGCGGATTCGGTCAGCTGCGACCGGCTGAGATCGGCGACGATGCGGTTGTTGCGGAACACATAGACATGGTCGCAGTGCTCCAGCTCCTCCATCTCGGTGGTGTACCAGAGGAAGCTGCGGCCGTGCTGCGCCTGGGCCCGCACGAGCCCGTAGACCTCGTGCTTGGTGCCGACATCGACGCCGCGCATCGGGTCGTCCATCAGCACGGTGTCGGCGTCGCAGCCCAGGGCGCGGGCGAACAGCGCCTTCTGCTGGTTGCCGCCGGAGAGGGTGAGGATGCCGCTCGACAGGTCGGGGGCGCGGATGCCGATCCGCTCCTGCCACTCCCGCCCCAGCGCCGCCTCGGCGGCGGGCGAGATCAGGCCGAAGCGGCGCAGCGCCGCCATCGAGCGGATGGTGATGTTGCGCTCGATCGACCACAGCGGGAACACGCCCTCGGTCTGGCGGTCGCCGGCGACGAAGGCGACGCGGCCGCGCACCTCCATGCCGCGGCGCAGGCCGAAGCGCGATCCCGTGGCGGCGTCGTAGACCCGCTGCAGCAGGCGGCTCTGGCCGTGCCCGGCCAGGCCGGCGAGGCCGATGATCTCGCCCTCGCGCGCCACCAGCTCCAGACCGGCCCCCGGGGCGGCCGGCACGCGCACCCGGACCGGCGCCGAGCGGTCGACTTCTGCCCGGGCCTCCGCGGCGGCGGAGGCGGCATGGCCCATGGCGGCGACCAGGCCGGGCTTGTCGATCTCGCCGGCGGCCCAGGCGCCGACCACCCGGCCGTCGCGCATCACCACGATGCGGCCGGCGGTGGACAGGATCTCGCCCAGGATATGGGTGATCAGGATCACCGCCAGGCCCTCGGCCACCCGCCGGCGGACATAGTCCAGCAGTTGCCCGGCGGCGACGGCGTCGAGCGAGGAGGTCGGCTCGTCCAGGATGACGAGGTGCAGCGGCGCCTCCGTGACGCTGAAAGCGCGGGCGATCTCGACCATCTGGCGCCGGCCGATCGAGAGGTCCGCCACCTCGGCCTCCGGCGCGATGCCGTGGCCGGGGAAGATGCGGTCGAGCGTGCCGATGATGAGATCGCCGGCCCGGCGGCGCCAGCCCAGGCCGGTCAGGCCGGGATGGGTGATCCGGGCGTTCTCCGCCACCGTCAGGTTGGGGCAGAGCGACAGCTCCTGGAACACGCAGCGGATGCCGAGCGCCTGGGCCGGGCCGATGGCGTAGCGGCCGGTGCGGTCCTCGCCCAGCACGGTCAGCCGCCCCTGATCCGGCGCCAGGGTGCCGGCCAGGACGTTCATCAGCGTCGACTTGCCGGCGCCGTTGTGCCCGGCCAGGCCGAGGCATTCGCCGGGCGCGACCGCGAGGTCGACCCCACCCAGCGCCCTGACCGCCCCGAAGCTCTTGGCCACCCCGGCGAAGTCGACGATCGGTACAGAATTCATGTCCGGATACTCCGGATCGGGCCCAGGATTCCCGGATCGAACGACTTCGGGTCGTWGGTTGGGTTCGCGAAAGCGAACCCAACATTCCGTCCGAGCCATCGCCGGGGGCCTTGTTGGGTTCGCTTGCAGCGAACCCAACCTACGAGGTTCTCAAGAAGAGAGACCATATGCTCTGGCTCGCACTTACCCTTCGGTCGGGGTCGCCGGCAGGTCCTTGCCGCCGACGATGGCGTCGATCAGCTTGACCGTCCAATCCTGCGGGTAGGTGGCGTTGGTGACGCCGCCCTCGGGCGTGTGGGCCAGCCAGTAGTCGAGCTTCGCCTGCTCCACCACCACGGTCGGCAGCCGCAGGTCCTTCGGCACGTCCTTGCCGGCCAGGATCTGCTGCGCCACCCAGAAGGCGACCTGGGCCGAGCCGGGGGCGATCGACAGGCTCATCGTCTCATAGCCGCTGGCGGTCTGCTCCTTCCACCACTTCAGCTCCTCGTAGCGGTTGCCCATGATGATCAGGGGCACCTTGCGCCCGGCCGCCTGGAAGGCCTGGGCCGCGCCGTAGCCGTCACCGCCCTGGGTCACCACCGCGTCGATCTGCGGCAGGGTCGGCAGGATGCCGGCGACCTCGCGCTGGGCCACGGTCTGGGTCCAGTCGCCATGCACCGAGCCGGCGATCGAGAAGCCGGAATGGGCCTTGACCCCGCCCTCGATGCCCTTGTGGATCTCATCGTCGACGAAGACGCCGGCCAGGCCGCGGATCTCCAGCAGCTTGCCGCCCTGCATCCGGGTGGCGAGATAGTCCATCTGGGCCTTGCCCATGCCCTCGAAATCGATGGCGATGCGCCAGGCGCAGGGCTCGGTGACGATGCCGTCGAACGAGACGACGACGATGCCGGCGTCGCAGGCCTCTTTCACCGCGCCGTTGACCGCGGTCGGCGAGGCCGCGTCGATCACGATCGCGTCATAGCCCTGCAGGATCATGTTCTGGATTTGCGCCGCCTGGTCGGTCGGCGAGTTGTCGGCGGTGGTGAAGGCCGGGGCCTCGGCCACCAGCTTCTGGGCGACCGCCGCCTTGCCGACCTCGTCCCAGCTCTTCAGCATCGCCTGGCGCCAGGAATTGCCGGCGTAGTTGTTGCTGAGCGCGATCTTCTTGCCCGAGGTGTCGCCGGTGGCGACGCCGTCCGCCGCATGAGCCGGCATTGCGGCGACGCCGCACAGGAGCGCTGCCAGCGCCCAGTTTCTCACATCACGCATGGACCCTGATCCTCCCGAAATTTTCTGTCCGGAATCGCGTCCGGCGGCCGCACTATCGGATTTATCAGACAAATTGACAAGTGTTCGAAACTTTAAACAAATGTGCCCTTTCCGGCTTGATTTCTCGGGCTGGGCAGGCCGCTTCAGGCGTGCGATGCGAGCTCCGCGACAGTCGGTCGCGACGCCTGCAGATCCTGGATCAGCAGCTTCGCCGCGCGGGAGACGGTGGCGCCCTTGCGGGTCACGATCTCGAACGGCGCGTCATACGACAGCAGCGCCGGCAACAGCTGGTACAGCCGACCCGCCGCCAGCCATGGCGCCGCATAATGGGTCGGCAGGAAGCCGATATAGCCGCCGGACAGGATCAGGATCGCCTGCGCCTCCATACAGTCCACCGTGGCCGCGGCCGAGGCCTCGGACAGGCCCAGCCGCCCCAAGTCGCTGAGATTCCAGTAGCCACGCGTGATCAGCCGCTCGCGCCGGATCTCGTCCAGGGTCTCCGGGCTGTCCGGCGCGCCGAACAGCCGGTGCCCGGCGCCGCAGTAGCACACCTGCTTTTCGCGGTAGAGCGGCGTGTAGACCAGCCCCGCGATGTGCCGCGGGAAGGCGCTGACAACCAGGTCGAGCCGCCCGTCCAGCAGACGCTGCTCCAGCAGCGGCGGTGTGTCGATCGCCAGATGCAGGTGCACCCGGTGGTCGCGGTCGCCGAACCGGCGCAGCCCGTCGATCACCGGCGATCCCGGGTCGCCCGCCGTGGCGTCGACCAGCCCGACGCGCAGATCGCCCGCCAGCCGGGCGTCCAGGGCCAGGGTCTCGGTCCGGAACCCTTCCACCGCGTCGAGCAGGCGGCGCGCCGCGTCATAGACCGCCCGTCCCTTCTCGGTCAGGCGGAAGCCGGACCGGCCGCGCTCGCACAGCCGGGCGCCGAGCCGCTGCTCCAGATGCGCCATCTGGGTCGAGACGGTGGAGGCGCCGAGGTTGAGCGCCGCCTGCGCCGCGGCAAAGCCCCCGGCATCCGCCACGGTGACGAAGATCCGCAGCAGCCGCAGCTCGACGTCCGAGACGTTCTTCATGAGGAAACGTTCTTCATTCCGACGAGATTACATCGAGAATCCGCGAAGTGAACGTCGCGACGCCGCTATTTTTCAGCGCCGTGACATTTGTCATCCTTCCGGCAACGAAACGGCGATGAACAGCGAGGCGGCGCGTGACCTGGACCCTGGATTCCGAGACCGGAGTGCTGCGCGACGTGCTGCTGGCGACGCCGGAGCACTATGCCTGGCAGCCGACCAACAGCATCGCCCGGGCCACGCTGGAGGCCGGGTCGGCCTATGACCACCAACGGGTGCAGGGCCAGTACCGGCAGATGGTCGATGCGCTGGAGACCGCCGGCGTCACCTGCCACTATCTGAAGATCGAGCCGCACCTGCCCTATCAGGTCTACACCCGGGATTCGAGCCAGGTGACGCCCTGGGGCCCGGTGGTGACCCAGCTGTTCCGGCCGCAGCGCCGTGGCGAATACGCCTCGGTGATCGAATTCTACCAGCAGCATGGCGGGGTCTGGCGCTACGCCACCGACGGCACGCTGGAGGGCGGCGACATCCACATCATCCGCCCCGGGCTGGTGCTGATCGGCAGCTCCGGCGAGCGCACCAACGAGGCCGGTGCCCGCCAATTCGCCCGCTGGTTCGAGGCCGAGGGCTGGGAGGCGCGGGTCGAGCCTTTCCCCGAGCATTTCCTGCATCTCGACGTGATCTTCTGCATGGCCGCGGATGGCTTGGCCGTGGCCTGCACCGAGGTGCTGGACGACGGCCTGCTGGACTGGCTGCGCGGCCATCGCATCAGGCTGATCGACGTCAGCTACAAGGAGGTGATGCATATGGGCTGCAACCTGCTGGCGCTGGGCGGCGACCGGGTGCTGTCGCCGAAGCACAGCGCCCGGGTGAACGCCGTGCTGCGGGCCGAGGGGCTGACGGTGCTGGAGCCGGAGCTGGACCTGCTGGCGGCCGGCGGCGGCAGCATCCACTGCATGACCATGCCGCTGCGGCGCGATCCGGTATAGTACGCCCATGATCACGCTCAACCCCCTTCTCGCCGCGGTCGCGGCCCCGCCGATCGCCGAGGCCCAGCGCTGGGTCGAGGGCCGCGTCTTCCCGGCCGACCGGCCGCTGATCGACCTGGCCCAGGCGGTGCCGGGCTATGCCCCGCCCGAGGCGCTGACGGCGCATCTGGCGGAGCGGCTGCGCGACCCGGCCGTGCACCGCTACACCGCGATCCTCGGCCTGCCCGATCTGCGCGCGGCGCTGGCGGCGCGCTTCGCCCGCTACTATGGCGGCGCCATCGGCCCGGCCAATGTGGCAATCACCGCCGGCTGCAACCAGGCCTTCTGCCTGGCCATGGCGGCGCTGGCCCGGCCCGGCGACCAGGTCGTGCTGCCCCTGCCCTACTATTTCAACCACCGCATGTGGCTGGACGCGACGGGCATCGAGGCGCTGCACCCGGCCTTCCGGCCCGATGCCGGCGGCGTGCCGGATGTCGAGGAAGTGGCGCGCCTGATCACCGACCGCACCCGCGCCATCGTGCTGGTGACGCCGAACAACCCGACCGGCGCGATCTATCCCGCCGAGACGCTGCGCGCCTTCTACGACCTGGCGAAGCGCCGCGGCATCGCCCTGGTGCTGGACGAGACCTATATCGACTTCCTGTCGACCGACGACCGGCCGCACGACCTGTTCGAGGACCCGGACTGGGCGTCGACGGTGGTGCATCTGTACAGCTTCTCCAAGGTCTTCGCGATCACCGGCCACCGCGTCGGCGCCCTGACCGCCGGGCCGGCGCTGATGGCGCAGATCGAGAAGGCGATGGATTGCGTCGCCATCTGCGCCCCACGGATCGGGCAGGAGGCGGCGCTGTTCGGGCTTGAGCAGCTCGGCGGCTGGGTCCAGGGCAACACCGCCTCGATGCGCGAGCGGGCGACGGTGTTCCGCAGCGCCCTGTCGCAGCTGGAGGGCTGGCGCCTGGTCAGCCTGGGCGCCTTCTTCGCCTATCTCGAGCATCCCTTCCCCGGCCGCGATGCGGTCGAGATGGCCCGCGGGCTGGCGTTGGAGCACAATCTCCTGACTCTGCCGGGCAGCATGTTCGGGCCGGGGCAGGACCGCTTCCTGCGCGTCGCCTTCGCCAATGTCGGCAGCGACGCGGCCCCGATCGTCGCCGACCGGCTGACGGCCGCGCTGGCGCTATCATAAGAAAACACAAGGAGGTTTCATGAGCCGCGAGATCTATCGCTATTCCCCGAGCCGGCGGACACTGCTGAAGCTGTCCGCCGCCGGCGCCGCTTTGGCCACCATCGGCCGGGCGCCCTTCGTGCATGCGCAGGAGCGCAGCATCAAGATCGGCACCTATGGCGGCTATTTCGAGGAGAGCTTCGGCAAGCACGTCTTCCCGGAGTTCACCAAGGCCAGCGGCATCAAGGTCGAGGGCGTCGGCGAGCCGACCGGCGAGGCCTGGCTGGTGCAGCTGCAGACCGCGGCCAATGCCGGCGAGGCCCCGGCCGACGTGTCGATGATGGCCCAGGTGGCCATGCTGCGCGGCATCAAGTCCGGCCTGTGGCAGGCGCTGGACCCGGCGAAGATGCCTGGCGCCGCGAAGGTGTTCCCGGAGTTCCTCAACAAATACGATGACGGCCGCATCGCCGGCGTCGCGGCGGTGGCCTGGTTCATCACCCTGGTCACCAACACCGAGACCTACAAGGACGCTCCGACCAGCTGGGCAGCCCTGTGGGACAAGGCGAACGAGGGCAAGCTGGGCCTGATGGCGCTGGCCAGCAATTCCTTCCTGCTGGAGATCGCCGCCCACACCCATTTCGGCGGCAACAGCGACATCCTGGCGACCAATGAGGGCGTCGAGAAGGTGCTGGCCAAGCTGGCCGAGCTGAAGCCGAACGTGTCGCTGTGGTACCGCGACGAGGGCCAGTTCCAGAGCGCCCTGCAGTCGGGCGAGATCCCGATGGGCGAGTATTATCACGACGTCACCGGCCTCGCGATCAAAGACGGCTTCCCGGTGCGCTCGACCTTCCCGAAGGAGGGCGGCGTGTCCGACCGCGGCTCCTGGGCCGTCAGCAAGGCGTCGAAGAAGCTGGAGGAGGCGCATGTCTTCATCGACTACATGTGCCAGCCGGCCCAGCAGGAGACGCTGTCGCGCAAGGTCGGCACTGCGCCGATCGTGCCGCGCGAGATCCTGAGCCTGTCGGCGGAGGAGTTCGCCGCCGTCTCCAGCGACGTCAAGCCGATCATCCCGGACTACAAGCTGTACACCGAGCGCGGCGACTGGGTCGCCGAAAAGTGGACGGCGATGATCACCGGCTGATCAGAGAGCGCGCCCCGGCCGGACCTCTGGCCGGGGCCTTCCTTTCGAGACAGGACCCGCGCCGCATGCACGAGCTCCGCCTCCAGGGCATTGCCAAGGATTACGGCCGGGTCACCGCCGTCACCGATGTCGACCTGGCCGTCCCGGCCGGCAAGCTGGTCTGCTTTCTCGGCCCGTCGGGCTGCGGCAAGACCACGCTGCTGCGCATCATCGCCGGCCTCGAATCCCCGACCAAGGGCCAGCTGCTGCTGGACGGCCGCGACGTCACCCCGGTGCCGACGCACCAGCGCAACTTCGGCATGGTGTTCCAGTCGCTGGCGCTGTTCGACCACCTGACGGTCGGCGAGAACATCGCCTATGCCCTGCGCATCCGCGGCGCCGACAAGGCGGCGCAGCGCAAGCGGGCGGAGGAGCTGCTGGCCCTGGTGCAGCTGCCGGGCGTGGCCGACCGCCATGTCTCGCAGCTGTCCGGCGGCCAGCGCCAGCGCGTCGCCATTGCCCGGGCGCTGGCGATCGACCCCAGCCTGTTCCTGCTGGACGAGCCCTTGTCGGCGCTGGACGCCAAGCTGCGCGAGGCGATGCAGATCGAGCTGCGGCAGCTGCAGCAGCGCCTGGGCGTCACCACCATCCTGGTCACCCACGATCAGCGAGAGGCCATGACCATGGCCGATGTGATCGTGGTCATGGGCCAGGGCCGGATCCAGCAGGCCGGCGCGCCCTTGGAGATCTACCGCCGCCCGGCCAACGCCTTCGTCGCCGACTTCATCGGCACCGGCAACCTGCTGCCGGTCCGGGTCGATGGCGGGACCTTGCGCCTCGGCGACACCGTGCTGACCACGAGCGAGGGGTTGGCCGGCCTCAAGCCCGGYGCCGGCGCCACCCTGCTGGTGCGGCCGGAGGAGGTGCAGCTGCGCCCGGCCGGCGAGGCCGGGCCGAACCGGGTGGCGGGCACGGTCGATTTCGTGCGCGACGTCGGCAATTCGGTCGAGGTCTATGTCGACTGCGCCGGCACCCGGCTGGTCGCCGCCGCCGCGCGCAAGGACCTGCCGCCGATCGCCGCCGGCCAGACTGTTATGGTCGAGCTGCCGCCCGACTCCTGCGTGGTGCTGGCGGCATGACCGCGCTCCTGACCTCCGCAGCGAGCCTCCTTTACTCTCCCCCTCCCCTTGCGGGAGGGGGTTGGGGGAGGGGTCTGCGCGCGTCCGCGCGCGAATGCGCAGGATCCGGCCGCAGGGGGCCCGGAGCCGATACGGCGGCGTGGGATCTGGCTGAGACAGCCCCCTCCCCCTACCCCCWCCCGCGAGGGGAGGGGGAGGATAGTTGGGAAGGCCGCATACTCGAGCTTCTCGGGAGGGCGGCATGACCGCGCCCGCCATCACCGCGGCATCCGCCGCCCCAGCGCCAGCCCGGAACGCCCCCCGCGGCTTCATCGCCCGGCTGCCGGCGCTGTGGCCGGCGGCGATGCTGAGCGTGTTCTTCCTGATCCCGTTCGTGATCATGGTGGCGTTCAGCTTCTACCACCGGGTCGAGGGCGGGCTGTACGAGCCGGCCTTCGAGCTGGACAACTACGCCCGGTTCTGGACCCCGCTGTTCACCCGGGTGCTGGGCTTCTCGCTGATGATCTGCGGCCTGGCCGCGGTGGTCTGCGTCGTCGCCGCGGTGCCCTTCACCTGGTGCCTCAGCCGCACCCGCCGGCCGGCGCAGGTGGCTTGGCTGGTCTGCATCCTGTCGATCCTGTCGCTGTCCGAGGTGATCATGGGCTTCGCCTGGTCGATCCTGCTGTCGCGGTCGGCCGGCCTGTCCAACCTGCTGGTCACGCTCGGTATCCTGTCTTCGCCCGAGGCCTGGACGCCGGGCTTCGGCGCCCTGCTGATGGGCCTCTGCTTCATCGGCTTCCCCTATTCGGTGCTGATGCTGTACCCGGCGGTGAACCGCCTGGACCCCGAGATCACCGAGGCCGCCCGGACCCTCGGCGCCTCGCCGCTGCGCGGCTTCTTCACCGTGGTGATCCCGTCGCTGCGCCAGGCGATCCTGGCGACGGCCATCCTGGTCTTCGTCTTCACCCTCGGCTGCTATGTGCTGCCGCAGGTGCTGGGCAAGCCGGAGCACTGGACCCTGTCGGTGCTGATCACCGACCAGGCGATCTACCAGTCGAACATCCCCTTCGCCGCAGCCCTGGCGGTGTTCCTGGTGCTGGTCAGCCTGGCCCTGATCGGGCTGACCTTGCTGCTCGGCCAGAACCGGAGGCGCTGACCATGGGACGCATGCTCAGCCGCCTCTATATGGGCCTGATCGGGGCCGTGCTGCTGGCGCCGATCATCGTCATCATCGGCGTGTCGCTGAACGAGAAGAAGCGCCTGCTGTTCCCGCCGCAGGGCCTGTCTTTCGCCTGGTACGGCGAGATGCTGCAGGACCCGGAATGGGTGGGCGCACTGAGCAACAGCGTGGTCATCGCCGTGCTGGCCGCCGCCCTGTCGGTGTCGATCGCGCTGCCGATGGCCTGGTATCTGTGGCGCTGGAACCCGCGCTGGGGCCGCGCCCTCTACACCCTCGGCATCGCCCCCTTCATCCTGCCGCCGGTTGTCTCGGCCCTGGGCTTCCTGATCTTCTGGCAGATCGTCGGGCTATACGGGCACATCGCCGCCACCATCATCTCGCACGGCATCTTCTTCGTCACCCTGCCGCTGGTGAACATCGCCCTCGGCCTGGGCTCGATCGACAAGGCGGCGGTGGAGGCGGCGCGCACGCTGGGCGCCGACGAGCGCACGGTGTTCCGCACCATCGTGCTGCCCCTGGCGCGGCCCTACATCATCTCCGGCTACGCCTTCGCGTTCGTGCTGAGCCTGAACGAGTACATCGTCGCCTACATGGTGGCCGGGTCGACGGTGGAGACGCTGCCGATCAAGATCTTCAACGCCCTGCGCTACGGCTATACCCCGGTGATGGCGTCGGTGACGGTGCTGTTCGTGGTGGTGGCGGCGGTGGTGTTCTCGCTGGTGGCCTGGCGCGGCGACCTGCCGCGGCTTCTCGGCGCCACCCGGCCGCCGCGCTGACCTATCCTGCCGCTTCGCTTTCCGATTCGGCAGACCGACAGATCGATGCTTCCAGCCTTCCTACGGTGGCACCTGCCAGCGTTCCTCCTTCTGCTGGCCGCGACCCCGGCCGCCGCCGACCCGACGACCGATTCGGTCACCGACGGGTTCGAAGGCGGGCGCATCCCGCCGCAGGTCTGGTCGCCTTGCCGGCGGCCGGAGGGGCGCTTCTTCCTCGACGACATGCTGTCCCGCTCCGGCCGGTATTCGGCCGGCATGGCGCTGCTGCCGACGCCGGACCTGCCGCCCGAGGTCGAGGCGGTCAACACCGAGCACCGGCGCAGCGGCTGCATCGATTCCGACCGCGACATGGACTTCATGGCCGGCAGCGACCAGCGGGCCGAGCTGTGGCTGCGCGAGACCGAGGAGAAGGGCACCGACCTGTGGTACGGCTTCAGCTTCCGGATCGACGCGGCGCCGGCGCCAGCGGCCGACAGCCGGCGCCTGCTGGTCGGGCAGTGGAAGCAGGCCGGCCAGTACAGCCCGTTCCTCGGCCAGCGCTTCCGCAACCGGAAATTCTACCTGACGGTCGAGCAGGACGGGCCGGCCAGGCTGCAGCAGTGCCGGGTGCTGGTGGCCTGGGAGGACGGCTACGATTTCTCCGACTTCCCGCCGCATCGCAGCTTCCTGCATGACGGCTTCGACGCCGCCGGCAACAAGCTGGCGCCCGACTACACCGCCGATTGCGGCAGCGACCTCAGCATCGACCGCGAGGCGTCGCTGCCCTCGCCCTACGGCGCCTGGGTCGACATGGTGGTGCACATCAAGGTCGACGCGCAGCCGGACGACCTGATCGAGGTGTGGGCCAATGGGCAGAAGGTCGTCACGGTCCGCGGCCGGCTTGGCTACCGCGACAGCGGCCGGCAATACTTCAAGATCGGGCCCTATCGCGACCCCGGCGACACCCCGGTGGTGGCCCATCTCGACAATTTCGGCCTGGGCCACAGCTTCGAGGAGGTCGATCCCCGGCGGTTCGATCGATAGTGCCGGGTGGCAGCCTCAGGCCGCCACCCCATCTCTGTACCGTCTTCCCCTGGCCGCATCGCCGGTGCGGCTCAATCCCAGGAGCATGCAATGAGCAAGCCTGAGAAGATCATCTACAAGGCCACCGCCACCTCCACCGGCGGGCGCGACGGTCGCTCGAAGTCGTCCGACGGCATCATCGACCTGGCGCTGGCGGTGCCGACGGAGATGGGCGGCAAGGGCGGCGCCACCAATCCGGAGCAGCTGTTCGCCTCCGGCTATTCCGCCTGCTTCCTGGGCGCGCTGAAGTTCGTGGCGGGCAAGGAGAAGGTGGCGGTCCCGGCCGACGCCTCGGTGAAGGCAGAGGTCGGCATCGGCGAGATCCCCGGCGGCTTCGGCATCGATGTCGACCTGACGGTCTCGCTGCCCGGCATGGACAAGGCCCAGGCGCAGGCGCTGGTGGAGAAGGCGCACCACGTCTGCCCGTACTCCAACGCCACCCGCAACAATGTCGACGTCCGGCTGCACATCGCCTGACGCACCGGCGGCACGGCCGGGATGTCCCGGCCGTGCCGCGACGCCCGCTCAAACCTGCGACACGATCCGCCCGATCTCAGCCACCACCGGGTTGCGCTGCTCGAAATTCTGCGACGGCAGCTCGCAATAGGCGGTGACGATGACCGCGCCGCGATCCGGCGGCCAGGCGATGGCGACGTCGTTGGTGCTGCCTTCGGGGTTGCCGCCGGTCCCGGTCTTGTCGCCGACCAGCCAGCCCGCCGGGAACCCGGCCCGCAGCCGGGTGTCGCCGGTCTTGTTGGTGATCAGCCAAGCCGCCAGCTGGTCGCGCGAGGCAGGCGACAGCGCGTCGCCGAACAGCAGCTTGCGCAGGGTCTCCAGCATCGCCGCCGGCGTCGTGGTGTCGCGCGGGTCGCCCGGCCCGGCATAGGCGTTCAGCGTCGGCTCGGTGCGGTCCAGGCGGCTGACCTCGTCGCCGAGCGAGCGGAGGAAGGCGGTCAGGCCGGCCGGGCCGCCGAAGCTGGCCAGCAGCAGGTTGCCCGCCGTGTTGTCGCTGTAGGTGACGGCTGCGTCGCAGATCTCGGCCATCGTCATCCCGGCGCCGCCGATGCGGGGCTCGAGCACCGACTTGCCCACCAGATCCTTCCGGGAGAACACGATTCGCCGGTCGAGCCGCTCCTGCTTCCGGTCGACACGGGCGAGGACGAAGGCCGCCGCCAGCGCCTTGAAGGTGCTGCACAGCAGGAAAAGCTCATCGACCCGATAGCCGATGCGGGCACCGGTGGCGAGATTGAGCGCGGCGACGCCGAGGCGGCCGCCCTGCGCGCGTTCGAGCTCGGCCAGCCGGGCCGCGGCGTCGGACTGCGCCTGCGCCGGGAGAGCGGCCAGCGCGGGAACCGCAAACAGAGAGCCGGCCAGCGCCAGCCGGCGCGATACCAGGATCGTCAATTCAGTCTCCATGAGTCGGATGGCTGCCGGACGGGCCCTTGTCCGGGATGGCGCCGGGCTCGCCCGCGCCGTTCGACCCCTGAATAGGCGGGCGGCATGCCCCTGGCCAAACGAGGAATACTTCGCATAGACATGAGCTGATGTTGGCCATAGGAACTGGCTCGGGATCCTGGTCCGTCATTGCGAGCGTAGCGAAGCAATCCAGGGGCCGCTCGTGCTGGCCCCTGGATTGCTTCGTCGGCTTCGCCTCCTCGCAATGACGGGAATCAACCGTCAGGGTCCTGGCATGAATGGAGTTCCGACCATGGACGTCTCGAAGATGCCGCTCAACGCCCTACGGGCCTTCGAGGCGTCCGCGCGGCTGGGCAGCTTCACCCGCGCGGGGCTGGAGCTGCGGGTGACGCAGACCGCCATCAGCCATCAGGTGAAGGCGCTGGAACAGACGCTGGGCGTGACCCTGTTCGAGCGCCTGCCGCGCGGCCTGGCCCTGACCGATGAAGGGCTGGCGCTGCTGCCGGTGCTGACCGACGCGTTCCGGCGCATGAGCGCGACGCTGAGCCAGTTCGAGGACGGCAATTTCCAGGAGATCCTGACGGTCGGCGTCGTCGCCAGCTTCGCGACCGGCTGGCTGCTGCGGCGGCTGCACGGCTTCAAGCAGCAGAACCCCTCCGTGGATCTGCGGATCAAGACCAACAACAACACCGCCGACATGCTGCTCGACGGGCTGGACTGGTTCATCCGGTTCGGCGACGGCGCCTGGCACGGCACCGATGCGGCGCGCCTGATGGACGCTCCCCTGTCGCCGGTCTGCGCCCCGTCGCTGCGCCCGCGCCTGCGCAGCCCGGCGGACCTGGCGGGCGAGCAACTGCTGCGCTCGTACCGCGTCGACGAATGGCGCCTGTGGTTCCGCGCCGCCGGCATCGAGCCGCCGAAGCTGCGGGGCTGGATGTTCGACTCCTCGCTGACCCTGGTCGAGGCGGCGGCGCAGGGCGTCGGGGTGGCCCTGGTTCCCATCGCCATGTTCGCCCGGGAGATCGAGGCGGGGCGGATCGCCCAGCCCTTCGACGTGACGGCATCCACCGGCAGCTATTGGCTGACGCGGCTGAAGTCGCGATCCGAGACCGCGTCGATGCAGGCGTTCGCCCGATGGATCGCGGCGGAGATCGACGGAGCTTAGGCCGCTGCCGGAAGGGCTGCTCGTAGCGTCCGCGTGCCTGCTGCCGCTTGCCTTCCCCTCAAAAATCCTCGTCATCCCCGCGAAAGCGGGGATCTCGTCACGCCGTCCGGATAGAGATTCCCGCTTTCGCGGGAATGACGACCAGGGGAGAGGCTAGGCAACACCGGATTCCCCGAACCCGATCACTCCACCAGCGTCGACAGCAGGCGCCCGGCCGCCTGCAGATCCGCCGTCTCCGTGCCCTCGGTGAAGCGCTCGAACAGCGGCCGCAGCAGCGCCGCGGCTTCGTCGCGCCGACCCTCGCCGGCCAGCAGCGCCGCCAGGCCGGTGGCGGCCCGCAACTCCCAGGCCAGCGCGCCCTGGCGGCGGCTCCAGTGCAGCGACTGCCGGAAGCAGGCCTCGGCGGTCTGCGATGCCGCCAGCAGCAGCAGGCCCTTCACCCGCAGCAGCTCCGGCATGTAGACGAGGTCGCCGCGGGCCTCGACCCGGCGGATCGTCGCCTCGACCAGGGCCAGGCCCTCGGCCGTCCGGCCGGTCGCCGCGAGACCTTCGGCCAGCGCGATCTCCAGCGCCGTGGTCAGCACCTCGTAGCGCGCGCCGTGCAGCGTCGCCAGGCCGGCCTGCAGCCCTTCGACACCTGCCTCGGCGTCGCCGCGGCGGACGGCCAGCGCCCCGGCAAGAGCCTGGCCCACGGCGAGATAGGGCCCGAGGGAATGGGTGCCGGCGCGGACGGTGAACCACGCCACATGCTGTTCCGCGCTGCGGAGATCGCCGGTCCAGAGGAACACGGTGATCGCCCAGATCATGGCCACGGACAGCGTGACCGGATGGTCCATCCGCTCGGCCTCGCGCACGGCCCGGCGCGCCTGCTCCACGGCCTGGGCCGGGTGGCCCTGCAGCCACAGGGTTCGGGCCAGGATGGCGCCCGACAGGTTCTGGCCCTCGAAGCCGAGATAGATCGTGCTGGCCCGCGGCCCGCCCGGCTGGTGCCGCAGCGCCGCCTCCAGCGCTGCCCGCGCCCCGCCGAGGTCGCCGGCCAGATGCAGCGACATGCCGAGCAGGAAATGCGCCAGCGCCGCGGCCGCCGGGTCCTCGACCGCGCCGGCCAGGGCGGCGCCCCGCTTTCCCAGATCCAGGGCGATGTCGAACGCCCCGGTCCGCAGATGGAACATGTGCAGCGGGCCCAGCACCACCAGCTGGCCGAGCGCGTCGCCGCGGGAATCGGCGATCGCCAGGGCCCGCTCCAGCGCCAGGCGCGCGGCGTCGCTGCCGCCCTGCAGGAACATCAGCGCCATCCCCAGCGCCGCCTGCAGGTGCATCTCCTCGCTGCCGCCGCGGGCGTGGCCGAGGGCGAGGACCGCCCGCTCCGACCAGCGCCGGCATTCGGTCAGCAGCGACATCGCCAGGAAGACCGGCGCCGCGGCCGCGGCCAGGGCGACGCCGAGGCCGCCATCGCCGCCGGGGCCGAAGCACCAGTCCAGCGCCGCGCGCACATTGTTCATGGCGGACAAATACGGCCCCCGCACCGCCGCGTTCGACAGGGCCGGCCATTCGCCGCCGAGCTGCTCCAGCCAGCGCCGGTAATAGCCGGCGTGGCGCGCGGCCAGGGCGGCACGCTCGGTGTCGTCCGCGATCTGCAGGGCATAGGCGCGGGTGGTGTCCAGCAGCCGATAGCGCATCATCGCGCCGACCGGGCGGGTGGCGACCATCGACTTGGCGACCAGGCTGTCGATCGCGGCGAACAACGCGGCGTCGTCCACCGCCCCGCCGGTCGCCACGCCCAGCGCCGCCTCGATCGTGAACGGCCCGACGAAGACGGCCAGCCGGCGCAGCACCAGCCGCTCCGCCTCCGACAGCAAGCCGTAGCTCCAGTCCAGCGTCGCCTGCAAGGTGCGCTGCCGCGGCGGCGCGTTGCGCTGGCCGGTCCAGGACAGCGGCAGGCGCTGGTCCAGCAGGGCCGCGGTCTGCCGCAGGCCATAGGCCTGGACCCGCCCCGCCGCCAGCTCGATCGCCAGCGCCACGCCGTCGAGCCTGCGGCAGATCTCCGCCACCAGGACGGCGTCCGCGTCGCTGAGATCGAGCGGGGCGCCGGCCGCCGCGGCGCGCTCCAGGAACAATTGGGCGGCGGGGAATGCCGCGGCCGCCGCGGCGGTGAGACCGACATCGTCCGGCGGGCTGTCCAGCGGCGCCAGGAAGTGGACCTGCTCGCCCTCGACCCGCAGCGCCTCGCGGCTGGTGGCCAGGATGTGGACCTCGGGCGCGGCCCGGAAGATCTCCGCCGCCAGGGCGGCCGCGCCGTCGATGACATGCTCGCAGCTGTCGAGCACCAGCAGGAAGCGCCGGCCGCGCAGATGGGCGATCAGGCCGGGAACCGGGTCCTCCGACCGAATCGGCAGGCCCAGCATCGATGCCAACGCGACCGGCACCAGGCGCGGATCGGCCAGCAGCCCGAAATCGACGAACATGGCGGCGCCGGCGAATGCCTCGAGCAGGTCGTGCGTGACCGCCACGGCGACCGTGGTCTTGCCGACCCCGCCGGGGCCGACGACCGTGACGAAGCGTGCCGCGGCAAGCTGGGCCGACAGCGCCCGGACCTCCTCCTCCCGCCCCACCATCCGTGCCAGCCGCGCCGGCAGGGAGGTCGCACCGGTGAAGGGGGCCGTCCCGTCCACCGCCTGGCCCGGCGGGGCCGACCGCAGCACCGGCGCGACGAAGCAGTAGCCCCGGCCTGGCAGGGTGGTGATGTAGCGCGCGCCGTCCTGGCCGTCGCCCAGCGCCTTGCGCAGCGCGACGATATGGAAGCGCAGGCTGCCCTCCTCGACCGTCACGTCGGGCCACACCTCGGCCATCAGCTCGCGCTTGCCGACCGGCTCGTTCGGGCGCGAGACCAGGGCGACCAGGATGTCGAGCGCCCGCGCGCCCAGATCGACCGGGACGCCGTCCCGGGTCAGCAGCCGCTCGCCCGCAGCCAGGCGGAAGGGACCGAAGGAAAAGATGTCCGGCCCCATCATCACGCACCATTCTCCGCCAGGGTTCGACTCGGCCGCATCCTAGGGGAAGGACCGGCGCGGCACCACCAAGGCCCCGCCGGGCGCAGAACGCAGCAATCGGCGGCAAACCCGGTGGTCCGGTGAAAGCACGGGCGCGGCCGCGGCGTTAGGGTCGCGCCCGGACCGGCCACGGCCCGTCCGTCTTGCAGCAGAGGAACGATGATGTCCGACGCAGTGCCGTCCGCCACCCGGCGCGGCTTCCTGACGACGTCCGCGACCGCGATTGCGGCCGCCGGCGCGCTGAGCTTCCTGCCCGCCCGGCTGGCCGCGGCCGCCCAGGGCGACGCCATCCGCCCGTTCCGCGTCGAGGTGCCGGAGGATGCACTGACCGATCTGCGCCGGCGCATCGCGGCGACGCGCTGGCCCGGCAGGGAGACTGTCGCCGACGCATCCCAGGGCGTGCAACTGGCGCGGCTGCAGGCCCTGGTGCGCTATTGGGGCACGGATTACGACTGGCGCAAGGTCGAGGCGAAACTGAACGCCCTGCCGCTGTTCGTGACCGAGATCGACGGGCTGGACATCCAGTTCATCCATGTCCGCTCGAGGCACGAGAACGCCCTGCCGCTGATCATGACCCATGGCTGGCCGGGGTCGATCCTGGAGCTGGTCAAGGCCATCGGCCCGCTGACCGACCCCACGGCGCATGGCGGCAGCGCCGAGGACGCCTTCCATCTGGTGGTGCCGTCGCTGCCCGGCTTCGGCTTCTCCGGCAAGCCGACCGGGACCGGCTGGGGATCGGACCACATCGCCCGCGCCTGGGGTGAGCTGATGGCGCGGCTGGGCTATAAGCGCTTCGTATCCCAGGGCGGCGATTGCGGATCGGTGATTTCGCACCGGATGGCGATGCAGACCGTGCCGGGGCTGATCGGCATCCATGTCAACATGCCCGCCACCGTGCCGGCCGAGCTGCAGCCGCTGCTAGCGCAGGGCCTGCCCGCCCCGGCCGGGCTGTCGGCCCCGGAGAAGGCGGCCTATGACCAGTTGAACGACTTCTACCAGAACAACACCGGCTACGCGGCCATGATGGTGACCCGGCCGCAGACCGTAGGCTACGCCCTGGCGGATTCGCCGGTCGGCCAGGCCGCCTGGATGTACGACAAGATCGCGCAATGGACCTATAGCGGCGGCGATCCGGAGAAATCCCTGACCCGCGACGAGATCCTGGACGACATCTCGCTGTACTGGCTGACCGACAGCGCCACGTCCGCGGCGCAGATCTATTGGGAGGACCACTCCAACAACTTCAACGCGGTGGACATCTCCCTTCCCGCCGCGGTGACGATCTTCCCGGGCGAGATCTATCGCGCGCCGCGCAGCTGGGTCGAGCGCGCCTACCACACGCTGATCTACTTCAACCAGGTCGACAAGGGCGGCCATTTCGCCGCCTGGGAGGAGCCCGAGCTGTTCGCCATTGAGGTCCGTGCCGCCTTCCGCTCGCTTCGCTGACCGCACCTCACGACAGCCGCTAACGCCGACTCACAAGCCCTAACGAGCGTCCTCCCGCGCCGCCGCCTAGATATCGGGCATCGACGACGGCCTGGAGGACGCAAGGATGGAGAAGGACGAGACAAGCCTCGCGGCTTTTCCCACCGACGCGTCCTGCGGCCCGGCCGAGACCGCCGCGACGCTGATCGAGGATGTCCGCCGCGGGCTGGTGCGGGATCCGGCGGCCGCGCGCGCCGCCGCGGTGCGGCTGGTGACGCTGCTGACCCTGTCGGGCGCGACGGAGGGCACCCGCGGCGGGCTGGCCCCGTGGCAGAAGCGCCGGGTCGACCGCCATCTGCGGCGGTCGCTGCATCGGCCGCTGCGCCTGGAGGAGCTGGCCGAGCAGGCGGCGCTGAGCGTCAGCCACTTCGCCCGCGCCTTCAAGGACAGCTTCGGCGCCACGCCGCACAGCTACATCACCGGCCTGCGGCTGCAACGCGCGCAGCGGCTGATGCTGACCACAGGCGAGCCGCTGAGCCAGATCGCCCTGGCCTGCGGCCTGGCCAACCAGGCCCATCTGTCGAAGCTGTTCCGCCGCTGGTTCGGCGAGACCCCGAGCGCGTGGCGCCGACGCAACCTGACGGCGCAGTCGGTCACACCCGCAACCGTTTCATCCCCAAGGAACCCATCATGACCCGGATCGACAAGGTGCTGTACACCGGCAAGACCCACACCACCGGCGGCCGCGACGGCCTGGCCCGCAGCTCGGACGGCCGGCTGGACATCAAGCTGTCGCCTCCCGGCGGCCCGGGCACCGGCACCAACCCGGAGCAGCTGTTCGCCGCCGGCTGGTCGGCCTGCTTCATCGGCGCCATGGGCCGCGCCGCGACCGAGATGAAGGTCACCCTGCCGGCCGACCGCGCCGTCGACGCCGAGATCGACCTGGGCACCACCGACGGCGCCTTCTTCCTGCAGGCCCGGCTGAGCATCAGCCTGCCCGGCCTGGACCGCGAGGTCGCCCAGGCGGTGGTCGAGGCCGCGCACCAGCTCTGCCCCTATTCCAGGGCCACCCGCGGCAATATCGACGTCACCCTCACCGTGGCCTGAGCCATCTCGTTCCGAAGGAAGCCCCCATGCCCGAAGACATCGATCTCCCGCGCCGCCGCCTGTTCGGCACCGCGCTGCTGACCTTGGCCGCCGCCCCCTTCGTCTCGGTCGTCCCGGCCGCCGCCCAGACCATGGCCGCAGCCGCCCCGGCCAAGTCCAACACCAGCTTCGGCCCGCTGAAGCAGATCGACGCCGGCGACCTGACCGTCGGCTACGCCGAGGCCGGCCCCGCAGACGGCCCCGTGGTGCTGCTGCTGCACGGCTGGCCTTACGACATCTACGCCTTCGTCGACGTCGCGCCTCTGTTGGCTGCAGCCGGCTACCGAGTGATCATCCCCTATCTGCGCGGCTACGGCACCACCCGGATCCGGTCGGAGGCCACAGTCCGCAACGGCGAGCCGGCGGCCCTGGCGGTCGACACCATCGCCCTGATGGACGCGCTGAAGATCCCGAAGGCGGTCATCGCCGGCTTCGACTGGGGCGCCCGCACCGCCGACATCGTCGCGGCCTTGTGGCCGGAACGCTGCCGGGCGCTCGTCTCGGTCAGCGGCTACCTGATCGGCAGCGTCGCTGCCGGCAAGAAGCCGCTGCCGCCGAAGGCCGAATTCCAGTGGTGGTACCAGTTCTACTTCGCCACCGAGCGCGGCCGCGAGGGCTACAGCCAGAACCGGCACGACTTCAACAAGCTGATCTGGCAGCTGGCCTCGCCGCAATGGCGGTTCGACGACGCCACCTTCGACCGCAGCGCCGCGGCCTTCGACAACCCGGACCATGTCGACATCGTGATCCACAACTACCGCTGGCGGATCGGCCTGGCCGAGGGCGAGGCGCGCTATGACGCGCTGGAGCAGAAGCTGGCCCAAGGCCCGGTGATCACCGTGCCGACCATCACCATGGAAGGCGACACCAACGGCGCGCCGCACCCCGAGCCCGCCGCCTATCGCGGCAAGTTCTCGGGCAAGTATGAGCACCGCACCATCACCGGCGGCATCGGCCACAACCTGCCGCAGGAGGCCCCGCAGGCCTTCGCCCAGGCGGTGCTCGACGCCGCCAAGCTCTAGCGGAGACCTAGCATGAACTTGTCGTTCCTCCGCCGCTTCGCCGCCGGCGCCATGATCGGCGCCGCGGGCAGCTTCGCCGCCACCTGCGGCGCGCTGGGCGAGCAGGTCCGCTACGCCCCGGCGCCGGTGGCCCGGCTCGGGGTCCGACCGGAGCCAACACCGCCCGGAGAATCCCCGCCGGCCCGAACCGGCCGTTGATCGCCACCCGCCGCCGTTACTCCACCACGGCGACGCAGGCGACGTGGCCGTCGGCGCGGACCAGCCGGATCGGTACGCCATAAGCGTCGGACAACGTGGCCTCGGTCAGCAGGGCGGCAGTCGGGCCCAGCTGCGGCGGATGCGACGGCGACAGGATCAGCGTCCGGTCCGCCAGCGCATGGGCGTGGTCCGGGGCGTGGGTGGTGAAGATGACGCCCAGCCCCTGCCGCGCCAGCCGGCGAACCAGCGCCAGGAACCGGGCCTGGTTGGCGAAGTCTAGATGGGCCGTCGGCTCGTCCAGGATCATCAGCGCCGGCCCCTGCGCCAGCACCCGGGCGATCTGCACCAACTGCTGCTCGCCGCCGCTGATCTCGGTGCAGGGCGCGTCGGCAAGGTGGGCGATGCCCAGCGTCGCCAGTGCCTCCGCGGCACGGGCCGCATCCTCCCGCCCCGGCACCCCGAACCAGCCGAGATGCGGCGCCCGTCCCATCTCGACCACGGTGCGGACCGGAAAGGCGAAGACCGACTGGTGGCTCTGCGGCACCAGCGCCAAATGGCGGGCGATCTCGGCCCGGCCCAGCGTGGCGATCGGCCGGCCGGCGACGCGGACGGTGCCGGCGGTCGGCGGCACCAGCCCGGCCAGGCAGCGCAGCAGCGTCGACTTGCCGATGCCGTTCGGGCCCAGCACGCACAGGATCTCGCCGGCCGAGACGTCGAGGGCGACGCCGTCGAATACCGGCCGCGTCCGGCCGGGATAGGTGAAGCCCAGCCGCTCGGCCGCCAGGATCACGCCCATCCCAGCGACCCGCGGCGCAGCAGCAGCATGAAGGCGGGCGCCCCGACCAGGGCGGTGAGGATGCCGAGCGGAATCTCCGCCGCCGTCACCGATCGCGCCAGGTCGTCGATCACCAGCAGGTAGCAGGCGCCGAGCGACAGGGTGGCCGGCAGCAGCTTGCGGAAGTCCGGCCCGACGATGATCCGGGCGAAGTGCGGGATGACCAGGCCGACCCAGCCGATGATGCCGCTGATCGCCACGGTGGAGGCGGCGATCAGCGTCGCGAGCAGCACCACGATCGCTCGCAGCCGCCCGGCCTCGACGCCCAGGATCCGCGCCTGCTCGTCGCCCATCGCCAGCAGGTTGATGCGCCAGCGCAGCAGCAGCAGGATCGAGGCGGAGGGCACGGTCACGGCGGCGACCGCGGCGATGTCGGCCATCGACACCGAGGACAGCGAGCCGAGCAGCCAGAACTCGATCACCGGCAGCTTGGAGTTCGGGTCGGCGACGTATTTCAGCAGCGACAGCAGCGCCGTGAACAGCGACCCGACGATCACCCCGGCGAGGACCAGGACCAGGGTGGAGCCCGCCCGGTACATCCGGCTCATGAAGAAGCACAAGCCCACGGCGGCGAGGCCGAAGACGAAGGCCGAGAGCTGGATGGCGTAGCGCTGCTGGAACAGCAGGATGGCGATGGCGGCGCCGAACCCCGCCCCGGCCGAGACGCCGAGGGTGAAGGGCGAGACCAGGGGGTTGCGGAACACGCCCTGGTAGCAGGCGCCGGACATCGCCAGCCCGCCGCCGACCAGCATGGCGGCGATCACGCGCGGCAGGCGGACATCCAGCACCACCGACCCGACCACCGCCGGCCAGTCCGGCGTCACCGGCAGGATCTGGGCCGCGATCACCCGGATCACGGTCAAGGGCGGCACCGGATAGCGCCCGACCAGGAAGGACAGCAGGAAGACGGTGACAGGCAGCACCACCAGCAACAGCGCCGTCAGCCTCGTCGAAGCCCGCGATCGCGGCACCTAGTTGGGACCGGTGTAGGGCTGGCCGTAGAAGCGCTGATAGTAGGCGTTCGCCTCCGCCTGCATGTCGATGTCGGCGAAGCGGTCGGGGTACAGCTTCTTGGCCATCCACAGCTCGCCCAGCGCCAGTGCCTCGGGCAGCGGATAGCCCCAGGGCTTCACATATTCCGGGGTGATGTAGAGGCGGCCGTTCCGCACCGCGTCGACCTGCTGCCAGGCGCTGCCCTGGCGGATCTGGTCGGCGACCGCGGCGTAGCGGTCCTGCACGAAGATCACCTGCGGGTCCCAGGCCAGGATGTCCTCCATCGACACCTTGGTGGCGCCGCGCACGCCGGCGGCGACGTTGACGCCGCCCGACCGGGCCATGATCACGCCGGTATACTTGCCCGAGCCATAGGTGTTCAGATCCGGGTTGGCCATGTACAGGCGGATGCGGTCGTCCGACGCCAGCCTGTCCACCCGGTCCTCGACCAGCTGCCGCCGGGTGAAGGCGTAATCCAGCAGCTGGTCGGCGCGGTCGGCCTTGCCGACGATCCGGCCGATCAGCTTCACCCCGGCCTTCAGCCCTTCGGCATAGGCCACATCGTCATCGGCGAAGGTCGGGTTCAGCTTCGGCGCCTCGACGCCCTCGCCCTGGGACAGCGAGATGGCGACCACCGGCAGGCCGGCCCGGCTGATCTGGTCGATCATCGCCACCGGGGCGTAGTTGGTGACGAAGACGACGTCCGGCTTCAGCCGCAGCAACTCCTCGACATTGACCATCGACAGGTCGCCGGGCGTGGGCAGGCCTTTCAGCTCCGGCGCATACCGGTCCAGGCCGGGGATCAGGCTGGGCCAGCTGCGCAGCACGCCGACGATCCGGTCGGCGGCGCCGAGCTCGACCAGGATGTCGAGCGTCTGGTGCTGCAGCACGACGATGCGCTGGACATCGGCCGGCACGGTGACGCTGCGGTTCAGCTGGTCGGTCACCGTGACCGTGTCCGCCGCCAGGGCGGGGGCCGGAGGCTGCGTCAGAAGCCAGGCGGCGCACAGCAGCGCCAGCGCGCCGCGCAGACTGCGATGCCACGATGTCATCATGCCCCCTGGACCCTTATGTGTGGATTACCGGCGCGTTGCAGGTCGCCGCTGTATGGGAGCGTATATATCGATCGGACCGAGCCGGCAATGCTGCCGGCCAGCCTTAAGCCGGCAGCGCGGTGGGAGCGAAGCCCGCCTCTCGCAGCAGCGCCTGGCCGTCCAGCGACAGCAGGAACAGGGCAAAGCGGGCCGCTTCCGGCGTGGCGCCAGCCAGCAACGCCAGGCCGTATTCGGGGTCGACCATCAGTTCGGGCGGCAAGTCGACGACCGTCAGATCCGCATGCTCGGCGGCCAGCGGCCGCAGGCCGGTCGTGTAGCCGAGGAAGATGTCGGCGTCGCCCTCGGCCACGGCCCGGGCGACCGGGCTGTAGGGCGCGGCCGTCGCGGCGGCGGGCGGCGGCTCAGCCCCGCCGACCAGCGTCAAGGCCTTGGCGTCGAGCCGGGCGAAGGCGCCCGGCCGCAGCCGGCCGGCCCGGCGGAAGATCGCCCAGGCGTAGTCGCCGGACGGGTCCTTCAGCGGCGTCGACGTGCCGAGGCGGATGGCGGGGTCCAGCATCCGGTCCAGCAGGTCGGCGCTGCCGGCCACCGCGGCCCGGCGATGGACCAGGGCGACCATGGCGTTGCGGGCGAACAGCACCGGCGGCCCGGCCAGGCCCGCCGCGGCCAGCCGCGCCGGATGGCCCAGGTCGGCGGACAGGAACAGGTCGGGCCGGTCGCCGGCCTCGATCCGTTCCCGCAGCAGCCCGGCGGGGCCGTGCCGCGTCTCCACCGCGATGCCCGTCGCCGTGGTGAAGGCAGCGGCCAGCGCCGGCAGCGCGACGCGCAGGCTGCCGGCGGCGTACACCGCAATTCGATCCGGAGCAGGGGCGGTGAGGCCGGTCATCGCGTGGGCTCTCCTGCGGTGGTCCGACTGCCGCGCCCGCAATTCCCGGATTCGCTAGGCGTCGATCGCAACCATCACGTCGGACGCCTTGATCACCGCAACCGCGGGCTTCCCGGCCGACAGCTGCAGTTCGTCGACAGCCTCATTGGTGATCGAGGCGGTGACGATGGCGCCGCCGATATCGATCCGGATGTGGGACGTCGTCGCGCCTTTGACCACGTCGACGATGGTTCCCTTCAGCTGATTGCGTGCACTGAGCTTCATGATGGCCTCCTGGTCGAGCTCACGATCTGAAATGACGCATCGGTGTATAGCCCGCCTCGGCCGGACCGGACGAGGACGGAATGTCGGCCATCATCAGGTGGGCGAAGCCCGGCGCGTCGCCGGGCCGGGCTCCACAGGATCGCCTACAGCCTCGCCGCGACCGCCTTGGTCTCGGTGTAATGCTCCATCACCTCGTGGCCCATCTCGCGGCCCCAGCCGGACTGCTTGAAGCCGCCGAACGGCCAAGCCGGATCGCCGTAATTGTGGGTGTTGATGCAGATCGTACCCGCCCGGATCTTGCGGGCCATGACATGCGCCACCTTCAGGTTGCGGGTCCAGACGCTGGCCTGCAGCCCGTATTCGGTGTCGTTGGCGAACTTCGCCACGGTGTCGAGATCGTCATCGTCATAGGCCTGGACGCAGACCACCGGGCCGAAGATCTCCTCGCGCACCACCCGCATGTCGCGGTTGGTCCGGGCCAGCACCGTCGGTTCGACGAAATAGCCCTGGTTGCCCATGGCCTTGCCTCCGGTGACCACCTCGGCGCCTTCGCTGCGGCCGGACTCGAGGAAGCCGGTGACGCGCGTGTGCTGCTCCTTCGACACCAGCGGCCCGAGATTGACCGACGGGTCGAGGCCGTGGCCGATCTTCAGATTGCCGGCCGCAGCCGTCACGCCCTCGACCACCCGGTCATAGATCGACTTGTGGGCGAACAGGCGGGAGCCTGCGGTGCAGCACTGACCCTGGTTGTAGAAGATCGCGTCGGCCGTGCCGGCGATGGCGAGGTCGAGATCGGCATCGGGGAACACGATCGCCGGCGACTTGCCGCCGAGCTCCAGCGAGACGCGCTTCAGGTTGCCGGCCGCCGCCTTGACGATCAGCTTGCCGACCTCGGTCGACCCGGTGAAGGCGACCTTGTCGACATCCGGATGCTCGGCCAGCGCCGCGCCGGCGGTCTCGCCGAAGCCGGTGACGATGTTGACCACGCCGTCCGGGATGCCGGCCTCCTGGATCAGCTCGCCGAAGCGCAGCGCCGACAGCGGCGTCTGCTCCGCCGGCTTCAGCACGATGGTGCAGCCGGCGGCCAGGGCCGGCGCCAGCTTCCAGGCCGCCATCATCAGCGGGAAGTTCCAGGGGATGATCTGGCCGACCACGCCGACCGGCTCGCGCAGCGTATAGGCGTGCCACTGGCCGGGGCTGGAGACCTGGATGGTCTCGCCGGTCATCCGCGTGGCCCAGCCGGCCATGTAGCGGAACATCTCGATCGAGCCCTGGACGTCGCCCTGGCGCGCATTGGTCACCGGCTTGCCGTTGTCCAGCGCCTCCAGCTCGGCGAACTCGTCGGCATGCTGCTCCAAGAGGTCCCCGAGGCGCCAGACCAGCCGCGACCGCTCGGCCGGCGAGATTCGCGACCACGGGCCGGTCTCGAAGGCGCGGCGGGCGGCGGCGACGGCGGCGTCGATGTCGGCCTTGTCGCCGGCCGGGACATGGGTGATGACCTCCTCGGTCGCCGGATCCTCCACCGGGAAGGTCTGGCCGCTCCTGGCCGCGACCCATTTCCCGTCGATCAGCAGCTTGTGCTCCTTGGCCAGGAACGCAGCGGCGGCCGAGCCGAGGCGCGGCTTGGCAATGGCGATGTTCATGTCGTCCTCCCCAGGTCGATGGCTATGTCGGACATGCCGTTATATCTATATGAATATAACGTTGACGGCCCCTTGGCCAAGAGCCATCGTGATATTCACATGAATATATCGATGGGAGTCTCGGCGTGCCAACACTGCCGATTTCCACGCCTGTGTTCCGGACGGCCTCGATGCCGATGCCGTCCCCGGTCGTCATTCCGCGGCCGCCGGCGGCCGAGCCGGCGAACCTGGCCCTCCCGACTAAGGCCCGCGACCGGATCTGGGAGCTGTCGCCGAACCTGCACTGCTCGGTGGTCGGCACCTGCCTGTCAACCAGTGATCTGCGGCAGCTCTTCGCCAAGCTGAACGACCCGGATGCGCGCACCGCCTCCGAGCACGCACTGCACGGCCGGGCGGTGCGGGCTGCCGGCCAGAAGGAGGTCGCCGGCAAGCTGCTGAACAAGCTGCTCGACAAGCGGCACGAGACCGCGATCAGGCGCTTCGCCAAGGCGGGGACGGCGGCGGAGGTGCGGGCGCTGTGGCAGGAATCGCTGGAGCGCGGCGACATCCCCGGCGCCTATTGGGCGGTGCTGAGCCACGCGGCCACCGACCGGCCGCTGGTGCAGGATATGTATGGCGAGGTGCACATGCTGTCGCATCTTGTCGGCATGTCGAACCGCGCCGACATCGCCCGGCTGCGGCACCTGGAGCAGGAGCTCGGCGCCCGCGACGACCGGATCGCGCGGCAGGAGGAACGGCTGCAGCAGATCGCGGCCGMGCGCGAGGCCCTGGCCCGGCGGGTGGCGGAGCTGGAGCAGGCGCAGCGGCGCCAAGC
>NZ_JBFRCU010000045.1:0-55767 GCF_052113205.1 Inquilinus sp. YAF38
CCTCGCCTTCACACCTCACGAGATCACCGCCCTGGCCGTGCTCAACCAACGCCTGCAAGGCAAGATCGCCCGCCAGAAGAACCCCCATCCCGAGGCCTCCCTCTCCTGGGCCGCATGGGTCATCGCAAAGCTCGGCGGCTGGCACGAATACGAAGCCAAACCGCCCGGACCCATCACCTTCCACAACGGCTTGGCCTTCTTCCGCGCCTTCGCTGCTGGCTTGGCCGCCAATCTGTAAATGCCCTAGCTCCCGCAGGGGGAGGGGGCTCTCTACGACGGAGCGGCTGCCGATTACTCCGCCGGCCGCATCCGGCCGGTCGGCTTGTGGCGGCGCAGCGCGGCCTGGACCACGAAGGTCATCAGCGCGCCCAGCACCATGCAGGCGGCCAGGAACCACATCGGCGCCAGCTGGCTGCCGGTGACGTCGCCGATCCAGGGCACCGCGTTCTGGGCGATGAAGCCGCCGAGATTGCCGACCGAGTTGATCGCGGCGATGCCGGCCGCCGCCGTGGCCCCGCTCAGGAAGCTCGGCGGCAGCGACCAGAACACCGGCTGCGGCGCGAAGATGCCGGCCGCGGCAACGCAGAGCAGAGCGAACTTCAGGCCGTTGCCCGGCACCACCACGCTCAGCGCCAGGCACGCGGCCGCGATCAGCGCCGGAATGACGATGTGCCAGGTCTGGTCGCCGGTGCGGGCGGCGTTGCGCGGCACCCACCACAGCGCCAGGGCGACGCAGGCCCAGGGGATGACGTTGAGCAGGCCGTTGGTCGTGTTCGAGACGCCGAAGCCCTTCACCACCGTCGGCAGCCAGTAGCTCAGCCCGTAGGCGCCGAGCGGGAAGGCGACGTAGAACAGCGCCAGCAGCTGCACCCGGCGGTCGAGCAGCGCCGCGAACGGGCTGCCGTGCGGCTGCTGGCCCTGGGCGGCGTTCTCGCGCTCCAGCACGTCGTGCAGCCACTTCTTCTCGCCGGCGTCGAGGAAGGTCGCCGTCTCCGGTCGGTCGGGCAGGAAGAAATAGGTGACGACGCCCATGATCACGGCCGGGATGCCGGTGGCGATGAACACCCATTCCCAGCCCTTCAGGCCCATCATGCCGTCGAGATCCAGCAGCGCCCCGCCGACGGTGGAGCCGACGGCGTTGGCCAGCGCGCTCCAGGCCATGAACAGCCCGACCATGCGGCCGCGATACATCTGCGGGAACCACAGCGTCAGCGCGAACAGCACGCCGGGGAAGAAGCCTGCCTCGGCCGCGCCCAGCAGGAAGCGCAGGATGTAGAACATCGTCGCGTTCTGGGTGAAGGCCAGCGCCAGGGTGACCAGGCCCCAGGAAAAGATGATCCGGGCCAGCCAGCGCCGGGCGCCGACCCGGGCCAGGATCACGTTCGACGGCACCTCGAACAGGAAGTAGCCGATGAAGAACAGCGAGGCGCCAAGGCCGTAGGCGGCCTCGCTGAGGCCGAGGTCGCCGACCATCTGCAGCTTGGCGTAGCTGACATTCTGGCGGTCGATATAGGCGATCAGGTACAGCAGGCCGAGGAACGGCATCAGCCGCCAGGTGATCTTGGCGATCGTCTGCGGACGGGACTCGGGCACGCGTTCAACTCCCTCAAATCGTATGATGATTTGCTGCCTTGGCGCGCAAAGAAGCCGCTTTGAACGAGAACGTCAACCCGGGCGATGCGGTGCCCCAGCCTCGGGGGTTCATCGAAACGACATCCCGGGATCACGCGACTGTAACCGGGCTCTGTTAGGCCGTTCACGCCGAAGGGCCGCGGCCTCCCGCCGCGCGCCGCCCCACCGGAGCGTGCCCCATGGCCGAACTCGTGATCGAAGGACTGACCAAGAGCTTCCGCGCCGTCAACGCGGTCGATGACGTCAGCCTGTCGATCGCCCCCGGCCAGATGGTCGGCGTGATCGGCCGCTCCGGCGCCGGCAAATCGACCATGCTGCGCCTGGTCAACCGGCTGGCCGACCCGACCGGCGGCCGCATCCTGTTCGACGGCGTCGACGTCACCCGCCTCAAGGGCAAGGCCCTGCGCGACTGGCGCGCCCGCTGCGCCATGATCTTCCAGCAGTTCAACCTGGTCACCCGGCTCGACGTGCTGACCAATGTGCTGCTCGGCCGCATCTCCCAGCACTGGACGCTGCCGTCGCTGTTCAAGCAGTTCGGTGAGCGCGAGCGCGCCTTCGCCATCCAGGCGCTGGACCGGCTCGACATGGCTCATGCCGCCCTGCAGCGCGCCGACACCCTGTCGGGCGGCCAGCAGCAGCGCGTCGCCATCGCCCGCGCCCTGCTGCAGGAGCCCGAGGTGCTGCTGGCGGACGAGCCGATCGCCTCGCTGGACCCGCGCAACGCCAAGATCGTGATGGACGCGCTGCGCAGCATCAACCGCGAGGACGGCATCACCGTCCTGGTCAACCTGCACACGCTCGACACCGCCCGGCACTACTGCGACCGGGTGGTCGGCATGGCCAAGGGCCGGATCGTCTTCGACGGCGCGCCCGAGGCGCTGACCATGGACGTGGTCGAGCGGATCTACGGCGTCGACGGCATGCGCGAGGCGCTCGACGAGCGCATCACCTCGACCGCGATCGAGCCCCGGACCGGCGACCGCGAGCTGGTCCCGGCCTGAGCTCCAACCGACGGTCGTCCGGCATGGCGCCGGACGACCGAACAAGTGACAGCAAAAGGGGTAGACCCATGTTCATGCGGCGCACCATCCTCGCGGCGGCCACGGCTGCCGTTGCCCTTGCCGGCCTGGCCGGCACCGCCGTCGCGGCGGATCCGAGCTGGAAGAAGGACGTCCCGGTCATCCGCATCGGCATCCTCGGCGGCGAGAACGACGCCGACCGGCTGGCCCGCTACGACGGCTTCCAGAAGCTGCTCGAGACCACCTACAACGTGAAGGTCGAGCTGTATCCGGCCACCGACTATGCCGGCGTGATGCAGGGCATGGCCGCGGGCCAGCTCGATCTCGCCGAATTCGGCGCCTCCGGCTATGCCGGCCTGTGGCTGGACTGCAAATGCGTCGAGCCGCTGGTGGTGCCGAAGGAAGAGGACGGGTCGACCGGCTACTACTCGGTGCTGTTCGTCAAGTCCGACAGCCCGTACCAGAAGCTCGAGGACCTCAAGGGCAAGTCCCTGGCCTTCGCCGACCCGAACTCGACCTCGGGCTATCTGATCCCGAACTTCCAGCTCAAGGACCAGGGCTACGACCCGGCCAGCTTCTTCGGTTCGACCGCCTTCTCGGGCGGGCATGAGCAGGGCGTGGTCGCGGTGATGAAGGGCCAGTACGACGCCGGCGTGACCTGGATCTCCGGCCAGGGCGACCCGGCCCAGGGCTACAGCCGCGGCGCCCTGCGCAGCATGGTCGACAAGAAGATGCTCGACATGAAGGACCTGCGCATCGTCTGGCAGTCGACCATGATCCCGAACGGCCCCTGGGCGACGCGCACGGCGCTGCCGGAAGCCTTCCGCAAGGACATGCTCGACTTCCTGTCGAAGCTGCCGACCGAGCATCCGGACATCTACGAGGCCGTCGAGAAGGGCGCCGGCTCCGGCTTCGCCCCGGTCACCCACGACTTCTTCGACGGCATCATCAAGATGCGCGAGACCGAAGCCACGCAGCGGCGGAGCTGATCGGCCGCGTAGGTTGGGTTCGCCTCTTGGCGAACCCAACCTGGTTGCCAGCCCCCCTTACTGTCATTGCCGGGCTTGACCCGGCAATCCAGAGAATGTCGACAGTCTCTGGATGCCCGGATCAAGTCCGGGCATGACAGTCTGGGTAAAGCGCGCTGTACACATGGCTGCGATTGATCCCTTGATGACCTCCTTGTCCGAACATCGTCCCGCCGACCCGGTCGCGGCCTTCGAGGCCGGGCGGCGGGCGCTCGTCCACCAGCGGCGCCAGGCGACGCTGATCGGCCTGGTGCTGTTCGTCGCCGCCGTCTTCGCCGGCGGTTATATCGGCGAGTTCTTCCCGTCCAAGCTGGCCGCCGGCCTGCCGCGGATCGGCGAGTATTTCCAGCGCACCCTGCCGACGCTGCATTGGGGCGAGCTGCTGTCCGACAGCAAGACCCAGGGCTCGGTCGCCTATTGGTACTACCGCGCCGGCAGCTACCTGGTGCTGCTGTGGCAGACGGCGCAGATGGCGATCCTGGGCACCGTGCTGGGCGCCGCCGCGGCGCTGCTGCTCAGCTTCCCGGCCTCGCGCAACCTGGTGCGCAGCCACTGGATCTATCATCTCAGCCGCCGCTTTCTCGAGATCTGCCGCAGCGTGCCGGACATCGTCTACGCGCTGTGCTTCGTCTGGGCCTATGGCGTCGGGCCGCTGGCCGGCATCCTGGCGATGGCGGTGCACACCACCGGCGCGCTCGGCAAGCTGTTCTCGGAGGTCAACGAGGCGGTCGACGACAAGCCGCTCGAGGGCATCCGCGCCGCCGGCGGCACCTGGGTCCAGATCATGCGCTTCGGCGTGCTGCCGCAGGTGCTGCCGAACTTCCTGTCCTACGGGCTGCTGCGGCTCGAGATCAACATCCGCTCGGCCTCGGTGCTGGGCTTCGTCGGCGCCGGCGGCATCGGCCAGGAGCTCTACTACATCGTCAGCTTCAACTATTACGAGGAGCTGAGCGCGCTGGTGCTGATGATCGTCGCGGCGGTGACGCTGATCGATCTCGGCTCGGAGCGGCTGCGCTCGGCCTTCCTGCCGCGGGAGGCGCATTGATGGGCACGCGTTTCGCCCAGATCCGGCCGATCGATGTCGACCGCGCCCGCGCCGCCCTGCCGCGTGCCTTCGGCCGGTCCTGGGGCGAGCGGCTGCTGAGCAACGGGCTGCTGGCCCTGGCCGCCGCCTATCTCGGCTACCTGCTCTGGACCTTCGATTTCTCGCCGGCCCGGCTCTATGAGGGGCTGGTCAGCCCGAATGGCCTATTCGTCATCGCCGGGCAGATGGTCGCCTGGCACGGCATGGCCGACTGGCAATACGGCGAGATCTTCACCGCGCTGGGCCAGACCGTCGCCATGGCCTTCATCGGCACGCTGCTGGCCTCGGTGATCGCGATCCCGCTCGGTTTCCTCGGCGCCCGCAACATCATGCCGCTCGGTTTCCTGCGCTTCGGCTTCCGCCGGCTGTTCGACGGGCTGCGCGGCGTCGACCAGTTGATCTGGGCGCTGGTCTTCGTGCGCGCGGTCGGGCTCGGGCCGCTGGCCGGCATCCTCGCCATCTGCGTCTCCGACATCGGCTCGCTGTCGAAGCTCTATGCCGAGGCGATCGAGACGGCGGAGAAGAAGCAGATCGAGGGCGTGCGTTCGACCGGCGCCTCGACCCTGGCAGTGCTGCGCTTCGGCGTGCTGCCGCAGGCGATCCCGCTGTTCCTGTCGCAGGCGCTGTACTTCTTCGAATCCAACACCCGCTCGGCCACCATCCTCGGCATCGTCGGCGCCGGCGGCATCGGGCTGCAGATCTCCGAGCGCATCAAGATCCTGGCCTGGGACCAGGTCGCCTTCATCCTGATCCTGGTGCTGGTCGTGGTCGCCCTGATCGACACCCTGTCGAAAGGACTGCGCCTCAAGCTGATCGGGCGCGAGGCGGCGCGAGGCTGAGCCGTCGGGAGGGGACGCGGGATCAGGACCGGATGTCCGGCAGCCGGGGATCCGCCGGCGCCTCATCGCTTCGCCATGGCACGGGCTGAAGCATCTGCTTCAGGATGTCCAGGAAGCGGGTGGTGCGTGCCACCCGCCCGCCACGGGCTCCCAACAGCGCCACGACATCGGCATCCGGCAGCCACCAACCCGGCAGCAGCGGCACGAGGCGGCCGTGGCGCAGATCCTCGGCGACATCCCATTCCGAGCGGATGATGATGCCGAGCCCGGCCAGCCCCCATTGCTTGACGACCGTCCCGTCATTGCTGCTCATGGCCGGCTGGATGCGCAGGGTGAGCGGCGGCTGCTCCTGGTGGCTGAAGCGCCACAAGCTGACATCGGCCTGGTCCTCCCGCACGACGGCGCAGGCATGGCGGCGCAGATGCTCCGGCCGTTCCGGCGCGCCGTGCCGCTCCAGATAGGTCGGTGCCGCGCAGAGGATGCGGCGGTTGGGGGCCAGCCGATGAAGTGTCAGGCCGGAGTCGGTCAGCGGACCGACATGGACCAGCAGGTCCCAGGCATCGCTCCGCAGGCTCACCGGGTCCTCGAACAGGGACAAGGTCAGCTTCAGCTCCGGGTACCGCTCGCGCAGCGTCGCCATCGCGGGCGCGACATGCCGCCGACCGAAGCCGAACGGCGCGGCCACTCTCAGATGCCCGGTCACCATCCCGCGGCGCTCGGCCAGTTCCTCGGTGATCGTCTCCATCTCGGCCAGGATCTCGGCGCCGCGCCGGGCCAGCAGTTGGCCTTCCGCGGTCAGATGCAGCCGGCGGCTGGTGCGCTCCAGCAGCCGCACGCCCAGCCGCTGCTCCAGCTGGCGCAACCGCTGGCTCACTGCCGGCGGCGTCACGTCCAGCGTCCGCGCCGCTGCCGCCAGTGACGTGGCTGCGCTGACGACGCCGAAAAACGCAAGGTCGTGGGACGTGATCATTAAGCTTCACCTTAATGTAGCTTGCACGCCTCTTAAATAGATCCTGACTGCCGGACTGGCTAGAATCCGGATCGAGATCACTGACAGGCCTGCGATGACCGCCGCTCGAAGCCTCGGTTCCCTGCCCACCCCCAGCCTGATCCTCGAAGAAGGGCGCATGCTGCGGAACGTCTCCCGGCTGCGCCGCCACCTCGACGGGCTCGGCGTCTCTCTGCGGCCACATCTGAAGACGGTGAAGTCGGTGGAGGCTGCCCGGCGCGTGCTGTCCGGCGAGCATGGCCCGGCGACGGTCTCGACCCTGAAGGAGGCGGAGGTCTTCGCCTCCGCGGGCGTCCGGGACATCCTCTATGCCGTCGGCATCGCGCCGCAGAAGCTGTCCCGCGTGCTCGCCCTGCGGGCCGCGGGTTGCGACCTGTCGGTCGTGCTCGACTCGCAGGAACAGGCCAGGGCCGTGGCGGAGGCCTCGCGCCAGGCCGGAGACGCCATCCCGGTGCTGATCGAGATCGATTCGGACGGCCACCGCTCCGGCCTGCGGCCCGATGATCCCGCCGTGATCGCGATCGGCCGGATCCTCCAGGGTCAGGGCGCCGCCCTACGCGGTGTCGTCACCCATGCCGGCGAAAGCTATGGCGCGACGGGGGCCGAGGCCCTGGCCGCCTTCGCCGAACGCGAGCGGTTCGCGGCCGTTGCCGCGGCGGAGGCGCTGCGGGCCTCCGGCCTGCCCTGCCAGGTGGTCAGCGTCGGCTCGACCCCCACCGCCCATTTTGCCCGCGATCTGTCCGGCGTCACCGAGGTGCGCGCCGGCGTCTTTGTCTTCTTCGATCTGGTGATGGCCGGCATCGGCGTGTGCACGCTCGACGATCTCGCGCTCTCGGTGCTGGCCACGGTGATCGGACACCGGAAGGAGCGCGGCTGGATCATGGTGGATGCCGGCTGGATGGCGCTGTCGCGCGACCGCGGCACGGCGGGCCAGGCGGTGGACCAGGGCTATGGCCTGGTCTGCGACATCGAAGGCCGCGTCCTGGACGACCTCGTCGTCGTATCAGCGAACCAGGAGCACGGCATCGTCGCGCTGCGACCCGGCAGCGGGGCCGCGCTGCCGGACCTGCCGCTGGGCACCCGGCTCCGCATCCTGCCCAATCACGCCTGCGCCACGGCCGCGCAGTTCGCCGGCTACGAGGTGCTGCCGGCCGACCCTGCCGCGCCGCCGGCGCATTGGCCCCGCTTCAACGGCTGGTGAGAACGATGCTGTTCATCTCCGAAACCGAATCCGCGGCACTGGTGACGCATGAGCTGGCGTTCGTCGCCGCGCGTGAAGCGCTGATCGCCGCCTGCGAACCGGCCACCGAATCCTTCCCGGTCGTGCTCGGCCACGGCTCCTCGACCGCCAACCGCTTCACGGTCAAGGCCGCCGCCACGGCCGAGCTGGCCGGGCTCAAGGTCGGCTCCTACTGGCCCGGCAACCGCGATCGCGGCCTGGAGCGGCACAATTCGCTGATCCTGCTGTTCGACCAGGAGACCGGGCGGATCGGCACGGCGATCGAGGCCGGCATCGTCAACGCCTACCGCACCGCCGCCGCCGATGCCGTCGCGGCCGACGCGCTGGCCCGCCCGGATGCCGCCACTCTCGCGATCTTCGGGGCCGGCCATCAGGCCCGGTACGAGTGCATCGCGCTGGCCCGGGTGCGCCCGCTTCGCCGCGTGCTGATCGTCGCCCGCAACGCAGAACGCGCCGCGGTCCTGGCGGCCGAATTGCGGGCACAAGGATTGGACGCCGAGGCGGCGGGGGCCGAGGAGGCCTGCGCCGCGGCCGACATCATCGTGACCGCGACGCCGGCGCGGGCGCCGTTGTTCGAAGCCGATTGGGTTCGGCCGGGAACGCATGTCGCCAGCATGGGGGCCGATGCGCGCGGCAAGCAGGAGCTGCCGCCGGCCCTGTTCCGCCGCGCGGCGCTGTTCTGCGATCTTCCCGAACAGTCCCGCAGCATCGGCGAGTTCCAGCACGCGGACCCCGACGCCGTCCTGACGCCGCTGGGCGAGGTGCTGTCGGGCCGGCATCCCGGCCGGGGCCCGGACGAGGCGATCACGATCTTCGACAGCTCCGGCCTGTCTTTGCAGGATCTCACCATCGGCCGCCATCTGCTGGCGAAGCGGGCAGCATCGGCCTGAAGACCGCAAGGATGCAGCGATATCCAAATCTCCCAGGACAAGTCGGATCATGAGCCCTGCCGTTCACCGGATCGCCAGTGATGAAACAATTCCCGAGAGTGTCGACGTCGTCGTGATCGGAGGCGGAATCGTCGGTGCCGCCGCCGCCTATTTCCTGGCCAGGCGGAGGCAGAAGGTCGCCCTGGTCGAGAAGGGCTGGATCGCCGGCGAGCAATCGGGCCGCAACTGGGGATGGTGCCGTCGGCAGAATCGCGACGAGCGTGAATTGCCGCTGGCCTCCCTCGCCTTGAGGCTCTGGGACGGGCTGGCCGCGGAGATCGGCCGCGACCTCGGCTTCCGCCGCTGCGGCCTGCTCTACGTCACCGACAATCCCGCACAGCTTGCGGAATGGGAGAAATGGCGCGAGCTCGGCCGCCGGTTCGATGTCGATACGCGGATGCTGAGCGCGGCGGAGGCTACCGCCGCGACCGCCGGCACGGGGCGCAACTGGCTCGGCGCAGCGCATTCCGTCGATGATGGCAAGGCGGATCCGGCCCTCGCCGCCCCCGTGCTCGCCGAGGGCGCGCGCCGCCTGGGCGCGACCATCCACCAGGCCTGCGCCGCACGCGGTCTCGAGATCACCAACGGCGCCGTCTCGGGCGTGGTCACGGAGAAGGGGACCATCCGGGCGGGCGCCGTGCTCTGCGCCGGCGGCGCCTGGGCATCGGCGTTTTGCCGGCGGCACGGCATTTCCTTCCCGCAGGCGAGCGTGCGCCAGAGCATCCTGCGCACCAGACCGGCACCGCATGTGACGGAAGCGCTCTACACGCCGGACTGCGCGCTGACCCGCCGGCTGGACGGCAGCTACACGCTCGCCATCAGCGGCAAGGCGACGCTCGAGGTCACGCCGCAAGCGCTGCGCCATGCCCGCGCCTTTCTGCCCATGTTCGTCAAGCGCCTGAAGGCGGTCGAAGTCGGCATCGGTCGGTCATTCTTCGCCGGGCCGGAAGCGTTCGGACGCTGGCGCGAGGACGAGGTCTCGCCCTTTGAGCGCATCCGCGTCCTCGATCCCGCGCCCAATTCCCGCACCATCGCCAAGACCCTGGCCCGCGCCCGGGGCCTCTATCCGGCCCTCGCGGATGTCGAGGTGGCCGAAGCCTGGGGCGGCTATGTCGATTTCACGCCCGACGCGGTTCCGGTGATCTCACCGGTCGCCTCGATCAAGGGCTTTTTCCTGGCAGCGGGTTTCAGCGGCCACGGCTTCGGCATCGGGCCGGCAGCGGGACAGTTGGCAGCCGATCTCGTCGCGAACGACACGCCCTGCGTCGACCCCGGCCCCTTCCGCCTCTCGCGGCTGCGGGACGGGTCCAGGGTCGAGGTCGGGGCAATCTGATGGCTGCAGGATCGCCTCCGCGGTGAGTGGACCTTGCCCGGCCATCCGCACCGGATCGCCGTCATCGACCCCTCGACCGAGGCCGCCGTTGCCGGCGTCGCGCTCCGGCGCGCGGCGGACGTCGCTAGCCGGCTCGCGGGCGGCCTCGGCGCTCGTGCCCGAACATCCCCGGGCCGCAGGCTGCGCCCGGGCCGCCGCGGCAGCCGTCGAAGCTTCCCTCCATCGGATCCAGCCGCCGGCCGGTCCAGTCCGGACCGCCACGCGGCGCGTCGCCATTCGCCGGTGACGAGTTGACACCAGCCGGGCTGCGCGAGTCCTGAAGGCCGTGCGGCCCGGCGGAGCCGCTGCCGGACCCGCCGCCTCCCGGCCCGGACCCGCTCCCCGGGCCGCCCGGCCGGTCGAGGCCGATCCCGCGCGGCACCTCCGGCACCAGCCCGGTCCGGCCGGTGGTGCTGCGCAGGCCGACCGCCTCCAGCCCGCCATCCGGCTGGCGCTGGAACTCGACGATGGTGCGCTGCGGCTGGGCGCCGAGGGCGCCGAAGCTCCCCGCCACCGGCGCGCTCAGGCCACGGCCCCAGCGCAGGCCGCCCGGGGCCGCGCTGGCATAGGATTCGATCACCAGCCGGCCGACCGACCGGCCGAACCAGCCGGACGGGTCCGCCGCCAGCGCGTCCCGCGACACCGAGTCGGGCACCAGCGCCCCTTCGGCATAGCGGCCGGAGACCATCACCTCCTGGCCGATGCCGGCGCCCAGCCGCGATCCCGGCCGCAGCGCCAGCGTGCCGATGCGTGGCGCCGCGGCGGTGCCGGACAGCGTCCCGTGCACGATGACGCGGCCGGGCTCGCGCCGGTCGATGCGGCTGGCGACGATGCCGCCATCCGGGCCGGCCAGGCCGCTCACCGCCACCCAGTCGCCGACCCTCGGCGTGGGCGCGTCGCCCCAGACCTGGCCGGCAAAGGTGACCCGCTGCCCGGCGACGCGCAGTGCGCTGCCATTCGCCTCCACCGCCTCGACCGGGCCGGAGACCTCGTGCCGGATGGCGATGCTGCGGGCATTGAGGCGCGAGCCGCTGCCCGAAGCGGTGACCACCGCCACCTGACCGACCTTCAGGGCGGTGCCGCCGGGGGCGCTTTGCCCGTCGATCCGCACCGGTGTCGCCGCGTCGAACTCGACCTCGATGCCGTTCACCCAGATGCTGCCGAAGCCGGTGATGACGCCGACGATGCCGGTGCCGCCCATGCCGCGGTCCTCGACGGTGCCGGCGGTGATGCCGGTGCCGCCGACGCCGCGGTCGGCGACCGCTTCTTTCGTTGCCGGCGCCGGCACGGCCGGACGGTCACCCGGGCCGGCGGAGGAGCAGGCGGCCAGCAGGGCGAGAGCCAGGAATCGCATACGGCTCATCACGTCGCCGTCTCCTCGTCGATCGGATCATCCTCGGCATACACGTAGACACCCAGGTTGATCCGCCGCAGCGGCCCCGCCTTATCATCGGCTGCGACTTTATCGTCGGCCTCGGCCATCGCCAGGGCGATGCGGTTGATGTCGGTCAGCAGCTGCTGCGCGGCGTCGCGGGCCGTGGCCTCCAGCTGCGCCACCGTCTCCGGGCGCAGCCGGTCGTAATGCATGCTGCGGTCGAAGAATGGCGCCGGCCCGGCGGTCGCCACATTCGCGGCCGCGGCGGCGATGTGGTCGTGCAGGTTGCGGGCGAAGTAGAACAGCTGCTCCTCCCCGCCCGGCCGCGGGATGAAGGCGGCGGTGTTCAGGCGCACGCGGCCGTCCGGGTCCAGCGACACGATCTCCTGGCCGATCCAGTCGTCCAGCACCGACCGGGCCCGGACGTCCTTGGTGACCGATTCGACCAGTCCTTCGAACGAGGCCTCGCCGGCGCTGCGGGCCGTGCGCGGCAAGGGCAGGGGGCGGCTCTCCGCATCGGCATAGGGCGGCGCGCCCAGCCAGCGGGCGATGATCTGGCTGCCCAGCGTCACCACCGCCGGGATCCCGCCGGCTTCGGGGGCTTCCGTCCGCAGCCGGCGGATCTCCTTCCGGTGCACGCCGGTCAGCAGGCTGATGCGGCTGTCGGTCTGCGCCTTCGGATCCGCCAGCAGGTCGCGCGCGGCGACGTCGACATACAGGCCGCGCAGCAGGTCGGCCAGGACCGGAAAGGTCACCCCGCTGCGGATCAGCAGCCGCACCAGCGGCCGCAGCAGGCGCGCCAGCGGCTTCAGCAGGGCCTGGGGAGGAGGGGGAAGGGCGGGAGGCATGGCGAATCCGTCGGTTCGGCCGGACCTTACCATGCTGCCGCGTGGGAAAAATACCCACAAATTGGCGATTTCATTTGACGTGGGCAAAAATCCCACAGATTCATCGTGGGAGAAAATCCCACAAACCAGGAGTCGTCATGCCGACGCTGGAGCCGACCATGACTCGAAACGCCCCGCTTCCGATCGCGCCGGAGCCGCAGCCGGGTGAAATCCCGGGCGGCCGCGACGTGATCCGCCAGATCGTCGTGACCGTCCTGGCAGTCGGCGCGATGGCCGGGGCCGGGCTGATGCTGATGGATCTCGCCATCGACCGGCTGTCGAGCCTGTCCGTTCTCCGTCTGTCAGGCCTGTTCTGAGGAGCGATCGATGCTGCAGCCGATCCTGCTGATGCTGCCGTGGCTGGGAATATACCTGCGATCGCGCATCCCGGCCGTCCGCCGCGGGCCCCGGTCGCCAGCCGCCACTCCGGCGGAGCGCCGGCCATGATGGACAGCCTGATCGTCTGGGCCGCCCTCGGCCCGATCCTGGCCTTCATCGCCGGGGCAGTCGTCGTCGCCTGCCTGGATGACGACGACGACGCAGATCCCCCACTGACGCGTTATCTCCGCCGGGCCGATGGAATCGCGTCCGTCCCGTCCTTCGATCTCTACGGCAGCAGCCCGCCGCCCGGCCCGTGCAAGGCATGGTCCTCGGATCGTCCGGCGCGGTCCTGCCTGCAATGCGGACGGTGGGAGGAATGAGCGTCGCCCTCATCCTCTGGGCAATCATCGGTCCCTCGGTCGGGATGGTCGTGGGCGCGACCTTCGCCTCCCGGCATCCCGACGACGAGCGGTCGCCGCAGGCCGAAGACGCCGGTCGCTAGTCCTCGATCTCTACCGGCCTGACGGCGGCGTCACCCGGCGCCGCCGTCGCAATCTGCAGGTCGGCCAGCCGCCGGGCGACGCCGGCCGCGGTCTCCTGCTCGATGGCGCGGTACTGTTCGACCAGCCACTGCCCGAACGGGGTCAGCGCGGCGCCGCCGCCCTGCGGGCCGCCGTGCCGGGTCTCGACCACCTTCTCGCGGAAGCAGCCGTTCAGGCTGTCGATCAGCAGCCAGGCGCGGCGATACGACATGCCCATCGCCCGCCCGGCGGCGGAGATCGAGCCGGTCTCGACGATGTGCTCGAGCAGCCCGATCTTGCCGGGGCCGAGCTGCCGGTCCGGGCCGGCCGGGTCGAAGTCGATGCGGATGCGCAGTCTGGGCATGGTGTGCCATGATACGGGCAAGGCGGAGCCGGGGGAACTCGGCACCGTGCGTTTCGTTGAGATTGCAGGCGACCAAGGGAGGCCAGGATGTCTGCTGCCGAGCCGCGCCCGGCCGGGCCGGTGCCGGACGACAAGGTCGACGAGGCGGTGGAGGAGAGCTTCCCGGCCAGCGATCCCCCGGCCTATCCGACGGCCGCGACCAGCGGCGCCCCCAGCCACGAGGCCGAGCCCAAGCGCAACGCCCCGGTGGTGGCGATCATCGCCGTGGCGGCGGTCATTCTCTTGCTCTGGCTGCTGTTTGGATGAGCTTCGTAGGTTGGGTTCGCTTTTGCGAACCCAACCTACCTCCCGTGGCCTCAATTCCCCGGCAGCACCTTGCCCGGGTTGAGGATGCCGGCGGGGTCGAGCGCCCGCTTCAGGGCCTGCATCACCGCCACGCCGTCGCCGTGTTCCTGCTGCAGGAAGCGGATCTTGCCGTAGCCGATGCCGTGCTCGCCGGTGCAGGTGCCGTCCATCGCCAGGGCCCGCATCACCAGCCGGTCGTGGAAGGCCTCGGCCCGGGCGATCTCGTCCGGATTCTCCGGGTCGAGGATCATGCAGGTGTGGAAGTTGCCGTCGCCGACATGGCCGACGATCGGCGCCACCAGGCCGCTGGACTCGATATCGGCCTTGGTCTCGACCAGGCAGTCGGCCAGCCGGCTGATCGGGACGCAGACATCGGTCGGCATGCCGCGGCAGCCGGGGCGCAGCGCGATGCCGGCGTAATACGCCTTGTGCCGCGCCTCCCACAGCTTGCTGCGGTCCTCGGCCTTGGTCGCCCAAAGGAATTCGCCGCCGCCATTCTCCTGCGCCAGCGCCTTCACCGTCTCCGCCTGCTCGGCCACGCCGGCCTCGGTGCCGTGGAACTCGAAGAACAGCGTCGGCGCCACCTCGAGGTCGAGCTTCGAATAGGCGTTGCTGGCGCCGATCTGCACCTCGTCCAGCAGCTCGATCCGGGCCACCGGGATGCCGAGCTGGATGGTGGCGATCGTGGTGTTGACCGCGTCGGCCACGGTCGGGAAGGCGCAGACCGCCGAGGAGATCGCTTCCGGGATGCCGTACAGCTTCAGCGTCACTTCGGTGATCAGGCCCAGCGTGCCCTCCGAGCCGATGAACAGCCGGGTCAGGTCGTAGCCGGCCGCGGATTTGCGCGCCCGGCCGCCGGTGCCGATGATGCGGCCGTCGGCCAGCACCACGGTCAGCCCCAGCACGTTGTCGCGCATGGTGCCGTAGCGCACCGCATTGGTGCCGGAGGCGCGGGTCGCCGCCATGCCGCCCAGGCTGGCATCGGCGCCGGGGTCGATCGGGAAGAACAGGCCGGTGTCGCGCAGATGCTCGTTCAGCTGCTTGCGCGTCACCCCGGCCTCGACCGTGCAGTCCAGGTCCTCGGCCGAGACCCGGGTCACCCGGTTCATCTGCGACAGGTCGACGGTGACGCCGCCGCGCAACGCCGCGATGCCGCCTTCCAGCGAGGTGCCGGTGCCATAGGGCACCACCGGCACCTCGTGCTCGGCGCAGATCCGCAGCACCGCCGAGACCTCCTCGGTCGAGTGCGGGAAGGCGACCGCGTCGGGCGGCATGGTCGGGTGCCAGGACTCCTCGCGCCCGTGCTGCTCGCGCACCGCGGCGGCGGTGGTGAAGCGGTCGCCCAGCAGGGCGCGCAGGGCGGCGAAGGCGCGGTCGTCGGGGGCGGGGCGGGGCGACTGGAGGACGGCCATGATCCGGTTCAAAGGTCAGACATAACAAGCATGCTGTCGACCTTAAGCCTGTGCCTGCCGCGCGGCAAGGCCGCGCCGTCGACGCTCGCGGCCGCAATCCCGTAACAACACTGCCGTCAATGCGACACAAATGCAGAGCATTGGACATGCTGGGGGCGGCGGAGGAACTCCGTCGTGATTTAAGGTCGGGGAATTACGAATATGAACAAGCTGGTTTCAGCCTGCGCCGCCATGTTCTTCTCGGCGGCCCTTCTGGTTCCTTCGGCAGCATCGGCCCAGTTCGAAGGCCTGCTGAACAACATCCTCTCCGCACCTGCCGAGCCTGACACCTCCGCCCCGACCGGGCAGGAGCCGTCGGCGCAGGTGACCGCGATCAGCGGCGCGCCCGGGGCCGGGGTCGAGGTGACGGACAGCGTCTATCCCGGCCAGGCCATCGATCTCGGCCGCAGCGGCCGGCTGGTCCTGGCCTATGGCGGCGGTTGCACGGTCGAGACCATCCATGGCGGCGTCGTCACCGTCGGCACCGCCTCCAGCCGGGTCGCCGGCGGCCAGGTCCAGACCAGCAATGGGGACTGCGGCCGCACCCAGGTCGCGGTGAACGCCCGCTCGGCCGAAGCCGGCGCCGGCGTCAACCGGGCGGTCGAGAGCCCGTTCGACCCGCGGCTCTGGGCCGAGACCACCGTCTCCTCCGCCCGGCCGCAATTCTCCGGCGCCGAAGGCTCGGTCAGCATCGTGATGCTGGACGCGCCGACGCCGCAGACCGTGTGGGAAGGCCAGGGCGGCGGCGGCTTCCGCTACCCCGGCAACGCGCCGAAGCTGCAGACCGGCGTGCCCTACAAGATCGTCGCCGGCGGCCGCTCCGCCGTGTTCTCGATCGATCCCGGCGCCAAGGCCGGCGGCACGGTGGTGCTGCGCTGACGCGCAGCCGGACGGTCCATTCCCCCTCCGATCATGCGAAAGCTCCGCCGCCCGGCCGTGGCGCTGGGGATCGGCCTGGTCCTCGGCTGCAGCCTGCTGCTGCCCGGCGCCGGCTTCCTGCAGCGGCTCGGCATCGACGTGCTGCTGTGGCTCGACCGGCCCCTCGGCTGGACGTCCCGGCCGCTGCCGCACCGCCTGCCGGTGGCGGTGGTGGCGATCCGGGAGGAGACCTACCGCACCCCGCCGCTGTGGAACCGGCCGAAGGTCGCCTGGACCCCGCAGCTCGGCGACACTCTCAAGGCTCTCGACGATGGCGGGGCCGCGGTGATCGGCCTGGACGAGATCTTCCCGACCACGCTGGACCGGCGGGACCTGATCGAAAAATACGACCGGCCGCTGAAGCAGGCGCTGGCCAAGATCGGGCCGACCGGCCGGATCATCCTCGGCTTCGCCCAGTCCGGCGATGTCCCGGTGCGGCCGGAGTCGGGACAGGTCACGGCGGTCGGCGGCGACCGCAACCTGAGCCCGGTCAACCTGCAATACGACCCGGACAACGTGGTCCGGACCTATCCGGCCGTCATGCCGCGCCAGGGCGGTGGGGGCGCTGTGCCGACCCTGGCGGCGGAGCTCGTCGCCCGCGCCGGCCACGCCGTGCCGCAGGGCGCTTCGGTGATCGACTTCACCATCGGTCCGCGCGACGTGCCGATCTATGATTTCGCCGATCTGGCGGCCTGCGCCGCTGCCGGCCAGATCGACTTCTTCCGCCGCGAATTCGCCGACCGCATCGTCATCATCGGACCGGTGCTCGATGTCGAGGACCGCCACCTCACGGCGCGGCGGCTGCTCGCCGAGGCGTCGGACCACGACCCGGCGGCGCGCTGTGCGCAGCCGCAGGCGCCGTTGACCAGCACGCTCAGCCGGTCCAACATGCCGGGCACGCTGGTCCATGCCATCGCGGCGCTGACCTTCGCCCTCGGCCGGGCGCCGCAGATGCTGCCGCCGCCGGCCGCCGCCTCGGTGGTCGGGGTCGCCTCGACCGGGCTGGGGATGTTTTTGTTCCTGCTGGCGCCGGTGTGGGGCCTGCTGGCGCTGCTCGGTGCCGCGGCGGTCGTGGTCCTCGCCTCGCTGCTGGCGCTCGGCGGCGGCATGGTGCCGCCGCTGGTGCCGCTGCTGCTGGCCTTCGCCCTGACCTACACCGCGATCTATGTCTACCGCTTCGTGGTCGAGGACCGCGCCCGGCGCCGCGTCACCCACGCCTTCCGGCATTACCTCGCCCCGTCGCTGGTCGAGCGGCTGGCCGAGGATCCCGATGGTCTGACCCTGGTCGGCGAGACCCGGCCGATCACCATCGCCTTCTACGACATCGCCGGCTTCACCGATCTGAGCGAACGGCTGGAGGACCAGCCGGGGCGGCTGGTCGCGGTGGTCAACGGCCTCCTGGCCCGCGTCGCCGACGCGGTCGAGCGCCATGGCGGCTATGTCGACAAGTTCATCGGCGATTCGGTGATGGCGGTGTGGGGCGCGCCGCTGCCCGACCCGCATGGCGCCGAGCACGCCGTCGCCGCCGGGATGGACGCTTTCGCGGCGCTCGGCCGCTACAACCGCACCGCGATGCAGGACCAGGGCCTGCCGCCGCTCGGCCTGCGCGCCGGCATCAACTCCGGCCCGGCCGTGGTCGGCAATGTCGGATCGCCGACCCGGCTGAACTACACCGTCCTCGGCGACGCGGTGAACCTGGCCTCGCGGCTGGAGGGCGCCAACAAGCTCTACGGCAGCCAGCTGATGATCGGCGAGGCCACCTATCGCGCCCTGCCGCGGCGCTGGCTGGTGCGGCGGCTCGACTATCTCGCGGTCAAGGGCAAGCTGCGGCCGGTCCGGGTGTATGAGCCGATCGTGCCCCTGGTCGACGCCACGGTCGAGCAGATGCAGGCGGTGCGGCAATTCCATGCCGCGCTGGCCCTCTACTACCGCCGCCGCTTCGCCGAGGCGGCGGAGTATTTCGCGGCGCTGGCCGATACCGATCCGGCCGCCGCGCTCTACCGCGACCGCGCCACGGCCTACGTCCAGGCCCCGCCGCCGGCGGACTGGGACCGCAGCTATAGCCTGACCACGAAATGAGCAGACATGAGGGGGATATTTTGAACACGCCATTCACGACCATGCCTCGCCGCTTCTTTCTCGCCGGGGCCGGCACCAGCCTCGCGGCGCTCGCGCTCGGCGGCTGCCAGACCGCGCAGAACTACGCCAACGACCCGATGGGGGCCGCGAACACGCTCGGCGGGCTGTTCGCCTCGGACAAGGCGGGCCCGGTCGACGAGTCCGCCCTGGGCCAAGGACTGTATCCGCGGCTGATCGCGCAATCGGGCGGGGCCTATTCCAATGCCCGGGTCCAGTCGGCGGTGCGCAGCTTCGCCGAGCCGCTGTTCCGGGCGTCCAAGCGGCAGTTCCGCTGGGAGATCACGGTGCTGGACGACAACACCCCGAATGCCTGGGCGCTGCCGGGCGGCAAGCTGGGCATCAACAAGGGACTGCTGCGCTACGCCGCCAGCGAATCCGAGCTGGCGGCGGTGATCGCGCATGAGATGGGCCATGCCGAGCTGAGCCATCAGATCGCCGAGCTGGAGAACAAGGGCTTCACCGACAGGCTGGTCCAGTTCGGCAAGGGGGTGGTCCAGACCGAGATCAACGCCCAAGTCTCCGGCCTGAACGATCTGACCAGCCAAGGGCTCGACGCCCTAACCCCGGCGGTGTCCGAGCTGATCACCTCCGGCTACTCCCGCAGCCATGAGCGCGAGGCCGATGCCTATGTGCTGACCGTGTTCCGAGCCACCGGCTACGATCCGCGCCAGGCCTCGGCGATCTTCAAGACCCTGGATTCGCTGGTGCCGCCGGGTGAGGACAAGACCACCTCGCTGTTCTCCAGCCATCCCGGCACCCGCGCCCGGATCGAGCTGATCGACGAGGCTGCGGCCCGGCTGCCGGCCGGCGGCGGATCGGCCGGATCGGCGGATTTCGCCACGATCAAGGCGGTGTTCCCGACCCGGCGCTACTACCTGCGCAACCCGCAGGAGGCCAGCTGACCGGGTCCCGACCCGCGTCATCGCGGCCCCTCCGTTCCGCCGCGCGACCTGCTATCATGGCCGGCGAGGGCGGCGTGTCGGCGAACGGAACGAGGGATGAGCGGCATTTGGGGTAAGATCGTCGGCGCGGCCGCTGGCCTGGCCATGGGCGGCCCGATCGGGGCGCTGCTGGGCGCCGTAGCCGGCCATGCGGTCGACTGGTATCGCGGCCAGCCGCCGGCGGATGACGACGCCACCCAGCACATCGCCTTCACCATCGGCGTGATCGCGCTGGGCGCCAAGATGGCGAAGGCCGACGGCGCGGTGACGGCGGAGGAGGTGACGGCCTTCCGCCGGGTGTTCCGCGTGCCGCCGGAGGAAGAGCCGAATGTCGAGCGCCTGTTCAACCTGGCGCGCCGCGACTCCGCGGGGTTCGAGCCCTATGCCAGGCAGCTCGCCGGCATGTTCAAGGACCGGCCGGAGGTGCTGGAGGAGCTGCTGCAGTGCCTGTTCACCATCGCCAAGGCCGATGGCGACGTGAAGCCGTCGGAGCTCGACTATCTGCGCGCCGTCGCCGGGCTGTTCGGCCTGGCCCAGGCCGATTTCCACCGGCTCTGCGCCGAGGAATGCGCCGGCTGTGACGTCGACCCCTACGGCGTGCTGGGGGTCGAGCGGCAGATCGACGACGAGAACCTGAAGGCAGCCTATCGCCGGCTGATCCGCGAGCACCACCCGGACCGCTTGATCGCCCGCGGCATGCCGGCCGACTTCATCGCCATCGCCACCGACAAGATGGCCCGGATCAACGCCGCCTACGACATCATCCGGCGCGAGCGCAAGCTGGCGTAGCGGGGGGCCTGAGGCCGGCCTCGCTGGGCCTCGCCCGGTGGATTCGCGCTTCATGGGCCGTCGGGTTGCGGAACATCCCGAAGGTTCCCGGCACGAGATTGGCAAATCCGCTCCGCTCACTTGCCGGACGCAAGAAGCTGTTGGATGTCCGGCCCGGTCAGGCCATGGGTGGTGTCACCGAGAGCGTCGGCGATGGCCTCTGGCTGGTCTTGCGAGAAGAAGGCCATCCGCGCGACCTCGCTAACCGTTGCCGGAGGGCGACGCGTTTATGTCGTCTTGCAGCTTCCGGACCCGGGCCAGGACATCGTCGAACGGCAGCGGCGTGTCGTCGAACATCATCGGGGCCATGTCGCGATAGTCGGCGCGAAGATCCTTGATCCGCGCTTCGGTCGGCATGAGCAGTAAAGTGCCCGGTTGCGCGGTCTCGTAGCTCGCCCAGCCCGATCGGAAGAAGACAGACTTGTGTTTGGCGACCAGCTCGAGAAGCTCGAAATCAGTCGCGGCGGCTTTGCCCTCGTCAGTGTCAAGAAGCATGGCGAGGTCGTAATAGTGTCGCGAGAAATACTGCGGGGTCGGCGACTCCGCCGGCCGGTGGGCCTCGGCATGCAGCGCCGTCGCCTTCTCCCAGAAGGTCCGGCGAGCAGAAAGCACGGTCACGGTGCATTCCGGATCCTCGAAGAAGTTTGGAAAGGTCTCTGCCGCATAGGGGCGAATGACCTTCTCCTCGGCCGGCCAGGGATCGCCACGCGCGCCGAATTCAAGCTTAACCCGCGGCGTGATGTAGACCATGCCGCCGTACCCCGACCGGGGAAGCGCAGTCGGGTAGTGGAAGTTCACCGTCTGAGCGTCGTCGGCGTCGATCTCCAGCGACCATTCGCCGTTGGTCGGTTCTCCGAGATGAAGCGCAATCGCGGCGCGTAGCGCCGGAAGCAGCCTCTCCGCGATATGCCTTTCGACGTCGCCCACCAAGTCGTCGATGAGCTTGCCCGCCCGCTTCCTGCTGATCCCTTTGCTCTCGGGATCTCGCTCGCCGGTGTAGCCGAGGTGGGCACGATCGAACGACAGGTCGATGTCTTCCGAGAAGCGCCGGATGGCGCCGAACGCCTTGGACAAGGACGTCCCGCCTTTGAAGACCAGGGTGGGAGCGTCCTCCTTCTGAAGATCGAAAAGCCGTTTCAAGGTCCAGCAGACCCAGAAGTCCTTTTCGATGATCAGGTTAGCCACGCCCCGGATCGCCCCAGCCTCTCCGAAGATGGCTGCGCGATCCTCTGTCGGGAGGAGGGCGACCTTATCCATCGATCTCGCCCGACGCTGTGTTGGCGATCGAAACGAGCGTCGGCCGCATCCAGGCGGGCGCTTGCACGGCGGTAGAGGCAAGCATCTTCTTGTCGTTCGCCGACAGCCGGCGGGCGGCGATCCGCGCAACGTCGAGCGCGCGGACAGCCCCCACATGACGAAGGGCCTGAACGACGGTCCCGGCCGGGCTGCCCGGAGCGATCAGATGCTTGGGCGAGGCGTGGCGCAAATCGACGACGCGCTTGCCCAGCACGACGCGGCGAGATGGACCATCGGTCAGATAGGTGCTCTTGGCCGGAACCTGCGTCGACAGGCCGAGCGCGTTGGCTGCTCGTGCGCCGGCAATCTGCACTCGGGACCCGGTCTCCCGCGCCAGCGCCTGGGCGACATCGTCGGGAGTGGGGGAAAGCGGGCCGAGTTTCGGGTGGACTTTCGGGAAATCGTACAGGCCCCGCGCCAGGCGACGGAGCTTGCCGCTCTTGACCAGCCGGGAGAGGGCCTGGTCGATCGCTGCGCGTCCGGCCACGTCCAGGAAGTCACTGGGCGTGAAGACGCCGCCGCGCCCTCCAGCCCGGGTACGCCTCATGATCCGATCGGGAACTGATGAGGCCACAGTGCTCATGTGTCAGAAAATAAGCCATCTTTTTCTGACATTCAAGGGTTGCCGGAGGCACCTTGATTGACGGTCGCCAGCTGCGCCTTCGCCCGCGTCCTGGCATCCCCGATCGCCTGCCGCGCGGTGGCCTCGATGGCCTGCCGTTCGGTCTCCGCGGCCTGGGTCGCAGCGGCATCCAGCCGCCGCCGCTCGGCCTCGTCATCCTTCGCCTTCTGCCTGGCAGCCTCGATCGCCTGCCGCCGGGTCTCCGCGATCGCCGTCTGCTGCTCGTTGCGAAGCCTCCGTTCTTCGGCGTCTGCGGCCGTCTTGCGCGCGGTTTCGCGAGTCTTCCGCTCCTCCTCGTCCTCGATCGCCTTCTGCCCGGCCGCCGCGATCGTCTGCTCGGCCGCCTTGATCGCCACCGTCTCGTCCCTTTCGACCTGCTGCCGGGCCTCCTGGTGCTGCTGCCCGGCCTTCGCGGCCGCCTGCCGCTCGATCTCCAGGCGCTGTGACACGGTCTCCAGACGTCGCCGCTCGGCCGCGTGCCGCTCGGCTTCCAGCCGCCGACGCTCGGCCTCTTCGGGACCGGCCTCGGGCTGCTGGGCGATCTCGGCCTCCAGGCCTTGCCGCTCGCTCTCCAGACGCTGGCGATCGGTCTCCAGACGCTCCTGCCCAGTCTCCAGACGTTGCCGCTCGGTCTCCAGATCCTGCGCTTCGCCGGCCAGGCGCTGCCGCTCGGTCGCCAGGCGCTTCCGCTCGGCCTCCGCCGTCCGGTTGGCACCGTCGATCGCCGTCTGCCTGGCCGCCGCGATCGCCTGCCGCTCCTGGTCGCGACGCCTCCGCTCTTCGGTGTCCGCGGCCGCCTGCCGCCCGGTTTCGCGACGCTTCCGCTCGTCCTCGTCCTCGGTCGCCTTCTGCTCGGCCTTTGCGATCGCCTGCTTCTCCGCCGCCGCAATCGCCCGTTCCTTGGCAGTCTCGCCCGCCTGCCGCTCGGTTTCGCGACCCTGCCGCGCCGCCTCGTCATCGTCCGCCGTCTTCGTGGCAGCCTCGATCGCCCGCTGCTCGGCCGCCGCGATCTCCTGCCGCCGGCGCTCCCGCTCCGCCGCCAGGCGCTGCTGGTCGGCCGGCGGCTCCTGCTGCTCGGCCGGCTCCTGCTGCTCGGGCTCCTGCTGCTCGGCCGGCTCCAGCTGTCTTCTCGTGAAATTCGGTGCCAGGCGTCTCAGGCGGAAGCCTGCTTCATCCCCCTCGGGGGGCGCCTTCGTCATGCATTGCCAGATCCAGGGGTAGTACAGGAAAAAGCACGTCGCCGCGTTGAGCACCGCCGTGACGGCGACGTAGCCCGCAGTCCCCAGTTTGTCCGGCGAGATGTACTTGTTGGTGTCCAGGGCCGACAGGATGCCATTGACCATGATGATGAACTGGATCCGGGCCAGTGCGACGCCCGCGTAATGCTGCGCCGCCTGATTGCCGGAAGGCTTCGCGGGCGGCTTCATGCGCAGCTTGAGGTACCAGGCCGGCAGCTCCCCACCCCCGGCATCCTCCAGCAGGTTGCCCCACAACGCGGTGGTCAAGGGGTAGGTCAGGCCGTTGATGGCCTCCGGGATGCAAAGGAAGCTCGCGAACTTGGCCGCCTCCGTCACATTCTCCGCGAAGCTGCTGGTCAGTGCGGCCGGGTCGTTCCCGGAGCGGATGAGCCCCATGTAGAAGGGGATGCCGACCGCCGCCTGGGCCAGCGCATAAATGACCGAATCGATGGACATCGAGAGGAGCGACGGTTCCTTCTGATTTTCCAGGTTGTTGCTCATGCCGACGAACAGCGTGCCGGTGTCGCGGATCGCGGCGGTGCCGTACGCCTTGGCGGCAATCGGCGCCATGGGCGCGAGGATATCCGTGAATTTGGAGGTGATGATGGTGGCGACCATCGCCGCCGCGTTCTGGGCATGCCCGCTCATCGATTTCGGCGTCGCGGTCCCCCCGGCCTTGGTGTAGACGACCGAGGCGGCATGCGCGGCGAACGTCGCGCCCATCATGCCGAGGGCCCAATTGGCCGTGGCCTCCTTCGACACCTTCTCGTAGCCGTGCTTGAGTCCCACGGCGCCGAGCTCGCGGAGGAAAATGGCGATCCACGACCACAGGCCATGGCGGGCGCCGACATGGGCCAGGTTCAACGCCCAGTTCGCGGCGTGGCCCTGGAGCGACATGCCGGTCGCGTCCGTCATTCCGTTCAGGGCGGCGTTGACCCGCTCGACCTGTGCCTCCAGGTCCCCGCCGCCAGGATCCTCCCCTTCACCCCCGAACGCCCCTCCATCACCCAGGGGCGGGATGCGTGTGATCGCATCCCAACGCTCTGTCCCGGTCTCTATCTGACCGCCGCCGGCCCGCTCCTCGACGTCCCTCCGGACGGCCCGCCCGCGAGGCTGCGTGCGGGAGCCTTGCCCTTCGGAATCCTGCGCTTCCGGGTCGAGCGTGTCGGCCAGCTCCAGAAAGGCACGGCCGACGGCCTGCGAGTCGAGCGCTCCGTCGTCCGACAGGATCGTCATCACCAACGAGGCGTTCGGCCCGAGATCGATGGGCTGCCCCCCGGCTGAGCCGCCCCGGCCCGCCTGCCGGGCGCCGCTCTCCCCGAGATCCTCATCCGTCTCCGCATCGAAGGATGCATCGTCGTTCGGCGCCGTCCTGGCGGAGGCGGGGATGTCCGCGCCCGTGACCCGCTCGACCCACATCTTCACGATCTCGAGCTTGGGCGCCCCGTCGCCGTCGACGGCATCCTTGGTGGCGTCCTCGGCGACGCCGCGGGCGGCCTTGATGACGTCGGCCATCATGCCGTTCAGAGATGCGAGGGCTTTGAGATCGAGCAGAGCACCTCCGGACCCCTGTCGGGTTCCTTCCGGGCCTTTGCCAAGGCTCCCGGAAGGCTTCAACTGCGCGGCGGCCGATCCGGGAMTGGTGCGCTTCCTGGGCGGGGACTGCGGGGACGCCTGGTCTTGCATGAGATGGCTCCTGGCTGGATCTCCTCCCGGGCTGGTCCGGGCCCGGCCGGGCCGGCCGGGACATCACGGTCGAACGTCCACCACTCTTCCACGCGCCATCCCGGGCCCATCATGCGAAGCTGATATCCCGACATTTGCCGGCGCCATCACGCGGAGTGGCCGCGCCGATGGCCGGTCCGTCCGCGGCATCAAGCCTCTCGCCCACCGGCGTATATCGCTCTATATAGCGAAGCGGCACGGGAGCTGGAGGTCCGCATGGTGCGCGAGGATGAGATCCGGGCGGCCGAACGCGCCGTCGCATGGCCCGAGCCGGCCGATGCCGGCCTGGTCTTCATCGGCCGCATCCGCACGCCCTGGACCAACCGCATGGACTGTCCGCGCCAGGGCCGGCGCGACGGCCCGACCTGCCGGATCGAGGTGTTCGCGCCCTGGGACCAGGCGTTGGCCGGCATCGCCGAATTCGAGACGCTCGAGATCCTGTACTGGCTGCACAAATCGCGCCGCGACCTGGTGCTGCAGAGCCCGAAGAGCGACGGCACCGCCCGCGGCACCTTCTCGCTGCGCTCGCCGGTGCGGCCCAACCCGATCGGAACGTCGATGGTCGCGCTGCTCGGCATCGAGGGCTCGACCCTGCTGGTGCGCGGGCTCGATTGCCTCGACGGCACGCCGCTGATCGACATCAAGCCGGACCGTTGCGCCTTCACGCCGGTCGCCCCGCCGACGCCCGGCGATTCCGATGTGGGGGATCCCTGACCATGCTCCGACGCCGCTTCGTCCTGGCCGCCCTGATCGCCGCCCTGGCCCTGGTCACCGCGCAGGCCTGGGCCCGCACCGTCACCGATTCCGCCGGCCGGTCGGTCGACATCCCGGACCATGTCGGCCGGGTCTTCGCCGCCGGCCCGCCGGCCTCGGTGCTGCTGTATATGCTGGCGCCGCAGACCATGACCGGCTGGGTGCGGGCGCCGCGGCCGGAGGACAAGCCGTTCCTGCTGCCCGCGGTGCGCGGCCTGCCGGAGACCGGGCGCCTGACCGGCAAGGGCGACACCGTCAACCTGGAGCAGCTGCTGGCCGCCAAGCCCGATCTGATCCTCGATTTCGGCACCATCAGCGACACCTACAAATCGCTGGCCGACCGGGTGCAGCAGCAGACCGGCATCCCCTATCTGCTGATCGACGGCAGCTTCGGCAACACCCCGGCGGCGCTGCGCCTGCTGGCCGGCATCCTCGGCGTGCCCGAGCGGGGCGAGGCGCTGGCCAAGGCGGCGGAAGAGATCTTCGTCCAGGTCGATACCGTCCTGGCCAAGGTGCCGGCCGACCAACGCCCGAGGGTCTATCTCGCCCGCGGGCCGGAGGGGCTGGAAAGCGGCTCGCGTGGGTCGATCACCACCGAGATCCTCGAGCGGGTCGGCGCCGTCAACGTGGTCGAAGGCCTGCGCGACAAGGGCGGCCTGGTCACCGCCTCGCGCGAGCAGGTGATCGCCTGGGCGCCGGACACCATCGTCGCGCTCGACCGCCGTTTCGCCCAAGGCGCCGCCGCCAGCCTGGACTGGCAGCCGGTGCCGGCGGTCAAGGCCAAGCGCATCTTCCTGTCGCCGGGCCAGCCCTTCGGCTTCGTCGACTTTCCGCCCTCGGTCAACCGGCTGATCGGCCTGACCTGGCTGCTGCACACGCTGTATCCGGAGCAGGCGCCGGGAACCTTGAGCGACCAGGTCCGCGGCTTCTACCACCTGTTCTACCAGGTCGACCTGACCGACGCCGACCTGGCCCGCCTGCTCGACGGCGCCGGGGGCTGAGACCCGACCGACCCATGAAAGGACCGTCATTGCGAGCGCAGCGAAGCAATCCAGGGCAGCAAGAGCGGAGGCATGGATTGCTTCGTCGGCTTCGCCTCCTCGCAATGACGGTTTTTCTGTTGGAACGGATGGAGATGAGTCTGATCGCGGGCTCGTCGGTATGAGGCCCGGTCGGTGCGGACGGCGACGGTTCTCCTGATCCTGGCTGTGCTTCTCTTCGCGACGGCGCTGGTCGCCGCCGGCATCGGCCCGTATCGGATTCCGTCGCAGGAGGTGCTGGCGGCACTGTGGCGCCGGCTGTCCGGCGGGACGATCGACCCGACGGTGCAGACAGTGCTGTTCCGCATCCGCCTGCCGCGGGTGCTGGCGGCGATGCTGGTCGGCGCCGCGCTCTCCGCCGCCGGCGCCGCCTATCAGAGCCTGTTCCGCAACCCGCTGGTGTCGCCGGATATCCTCGGCGTCTCGACCGGGGCCGGCTTCGGCGCGGTGCTCGGCATCCTGCTCGGCCTGCCGGTGGCGGCGATCCAGCTGCTGGGCTTCGGCGCCGGGCTGGTCACGGTGGCCGCGGTCGGCGCCCTGGCCCGCACGCTGCGGGGTGGCGGCGACGTGCTGGTGCTGGTCCTGGCCGGGATCGTGGTCGGCGCTTTGGCCGGCGCCGCCATCTCCCTGGTCAAGGTCCTGGCCGACCCCTACGACCAGCTGCCGGCGATCACCTTCTGGCTGCTCGGCAGCCTGGCCGGGATCAAGGTCGACGACGTGGCGGCGGTGCTGCCGGCGGTGCTGGTCGGCCTCGTGCCTCTGCTGTTGCTGCGCTGGCGCATCGGCGTGCTGTCGCTGGGCGACGACGAGGCGCGGGCGCTGGGCGTCGACGTGCCGCGGCTGCGCCTGCTGGTGATCGTCGCGGCGACGCTGGTCACCGCCGCTGTCGTGGCGATCTCCGGCGTCATCGGCTGGGTTGGGCTGATGGTGCCGCATATGGCGCGCCTGCTGGTCGGGCCGCGCTTCGACCGGCTGCTGCCGGCGGCGATCCTGCTGGGCGCCGCCTTCATGCTGGCGATCGACACGCTGGCCCGCTCCGCCGCCGAGATCGAGATCCCGCTCGGCGTCCTGACCGCCGCGGTCGGCGGCCCGATCTTCGTCTGGCTGCTGGCGCATGGCCGGCGGAGGCGGCTGCCATGATCCAGTGGCTGCTCGATAGCGCATTGCCTTTCCCGCCTGCGCTGCGGCTGGCCTACGAACAGATTGCCTCTCCCGCTTGCGGGAGAGGTCGGACAGAATCCCGCACGCCTTTCCCTCGACGAGCACCTCGGCCATGACCGCCCTCTCCGCCGAAGGCCTCACCATCGGCTATGGCGCCACGACCGTCGCCTCCGGCATCGACCTGGCGCTGGAGGCCGGCACGGTCACCTGCCTGCTCGGCCCGAACGGGGTCGGCAAGACCACGCTGTTCAAGACCCTGCTCGGGTTGATCCCGCCGCTGGCCGGCACCGTCCGGGTCGGCGGCGAGGCGCTGGCGCGGCTGCGGCCGGCGGCGGTCGCCCGCCGCGTCGCCTATGTGCCGCAGGCCTATCCCGGCGATTTCGCCTACACCGTGCTCGACCTCGTGGTGATGGGGCGGACGGCGGCGCTCGGCGCCTTCGCCACGCCCGGCCAGGCCGATCTCGACATCGCCCTGCGGGCGCTCGACGCCCTCGACATCGCCGGCCTGGCGGAACGGGATTCGACCCGGATCTCCGGCGGCCAGCGGCAGCTGGCGCTGATCGCCCGTGCCCTGGCCCAGCAGGCCGGCGTGGTGGTGATGGACGAGCCGACGGCCAGCCTCGACCTCGGCAACCGCCTGCGGGTGCTGGACCGGATCCGGGCCCTGGCCGCCGACGGGCTGGCGGTGCTGGTCTCGACCCATGAGCCCGAGCACGCCTTCGCCGTCGCCGACCGGGTCGCCGTCCTCGGCGCCGGCAGCGGCTTCGAGACCGGGCCGGTCGACACGGTGCTGACGCCGGACCGGCTGACCCGGCTCTATGGCGTGCCGCTCATGGTCGAGCGCACGCCCACGGGCCGTCGGGTGGTAAGTCCGGTGGTCGGGCCGGTCGGGCAGGCATGAGGAATCCGGGGCTGGTCAAGCCCGGCCAGAGTTGCGACAAGGGCGGCCTCTCTCGGATCCTTGGTGCATGACCCTCCTGCTCGGCCTCCGCAACGCCGCCGTCACCTTCGGCGGCGACCCCCTCTGGACCGGCGTCGACCTGGCGCTCTCGGCCGGCGACAAGGCCTGCCTGGTCGGCCGCAACGGCAGCGGCAAGTCGACCATCCTGAAGGCGCTGGCCGGGACGATCGACCTCGACGGCGGCGAGCGCTTCGTCCAGCCCGGCATCCGCATCGCCTATCTGGCGCAGGAGCCGGACCTGACCGTCCATGCCACCGTGGCCGATTACGTCGCCTCCGCTCTGCCCGCCGACCGCGCCCACGACCATTGGCGGGTCGAGCAGGTGCTGGCCGCGATCAAGCTCGACGGCGACCGGTCGACCGACACCCTGTCGGGCGGGGAAGGGCGGCGCGCCGCCATCGCCCATGCCGTGGTCGGCCAGCCCGACGTGCTGCTGCTGGACGAGCCGACCAACCATCTCGACCTGCCGACCATCGAATGGCTGGAGAACGAGCTCAAGGCCTGGCGCGGCGCGCTGCTGCTGATCAGCCACGACCGTGCCTTCCTGAACGCGCTGACCCAGCGCAGCTGGTGGATCGACCGCGGCGTGCTGCGGCAGATGGACAAGCCCTTCGCCGAGTTCGACGAATGGAGCGAGACCATCCTGGCGCAGGAGGAGGCGGAGCGGGCGCGGCTCGACAAGCGGATCGCCTCCGAGACCACCTGGTCGCGCCAGGGCATCAGCGCCCGGCGCAAGCGCAACCAGGGCCGCCTGCGCAACCTCTATGCGATGCGGGCCGAACGCCGGTCCCAGATCGACCGCCAGGGCGTCGCGGCGCTCGGCATCGCCGAGGCCGGCCGGGGTGCGGTCCGCGTGATCGAGGCCGAGCATGTGTCCAAGGCCTATGGCGACACCGTCATCGTCCGCGACTTCTCCACCCGGGTGGCGCGCGGCGACCGGATCGGCGTGATCGGCCCGAACGGCGCCGGCAAGTCGTCCCTGGTCAAGGTGCTGACCGGGGCCGAGCGGCCGGATTCCGGGACGGTCCGGCTGGGGCCGGGGGTGGAGCCCGCCTATTACGACCAGACCCGCGTCGCGCTCGACCCCGAGACCACGCTGCGCGACGTGCTGCTGCCGCATGGCGGCGACCATGTCCAGGTCGGCGACCAGAAGCGGCACATCGCGTCGTACCTCGCCGACTTCCTGTTCGATTCCTCGCGGATGTTCAGCCCGGTGAAGAGCCTGTCGGGCGGCGAGCGCGGCCGGCTGCTGCTGGCCAAGCTGTTCGCCCGGCCCAGCAACCTCTTGATCCTGGATGAACCGACCAACGACCTGGACCTGGAGACGCTGGACCTGCTGGAGGAGGTGCTGGCGGATTTCCAGGGCACGCTGATCCTGGTCAGCCACGACCGCGACTTCCTCGACCGGCTGGTGACCTCGGTGATCGCGGTCGAAGGCCAGGGCCAAGTGACAGAGTATGTCGGCGGCTACACCGACTATCTGCGCCAGCGCCCGGCGGTGCAGGCTGCTGCCCCCGCCGCGCGCTCCGCCCCGGCGGCGAAGCCCGCGGCGCCGAAGCCGCGCACCAAGCTCAGCTTCAAGGACCAGCGCGAGCTCGACCTGCTGCCTGGCCGGCTCGAGGCGCTGACCGCCGAGATCGCCCGGCTCGGCGACGCGCTGCACGACCCCGGCCTCTACGCCCGCGACCCGGACGGCTTCGCCAAGAAATCTGCCCGGCTCGCCGCGGCCGAGGCGGAGCGGGAGGCGGCGGAGGAGCGCTGGCTCGAGCTCGCGTCCCTGGCGGAGGAGCTCGGCGCCTGATGGCGGCATCCTTTCGGACTTCGCGATTTCCCCCACGCGTCATTCCCGCGAAAGCGGGAATCTCTGTCCGATCGGAACGCCACGAGATCCCCGCTTTCGCGGGGATGACGGAAAAAATGGGCGGAGGGACGTCGCGATGATGCGGCCGGTCGACCTGCTGCTCACCCTCGGCGTCATGCTGATCTGGGGCTACAACTTCGTCATCGCCAAATACGGCCTCGCGGAGCTGCCGCCGCTCTTGTTCATGGCGCTGCGCTTCGGCCTGGTGGCGCTGCTGCTGGTGCCCTTCGTGCGGATGCCGCGCGGGCGTTGGCGCGACGTGCTGATCCTGGCGGTGATGCTGGGGCTGACCCATTTCTCGCTGATGTTCACCGGGCTGGCGCATGTCGATGCCGCGGTGGCGGCGATCGTCATCCAGGTGCAGGTGCCGGCCTCGGCCTTCCTGGCGATGCTGCTGTTCGGCGACCGGATCGGCTGGCGCCGCGCGCTCGGCATGGCGGTGGCGATCGGCGGCGTCGCCATCCTGGCCGGCGAGCCGCGCCACGGTTCGGCCCTGTGGGCGATCGGGCTGATCGTGATGGCGGCGATCGTCTGGGCCGGCGCCAACATCCAGATGAAGCGGATGACGGATCTCGACCCCTCCACCATCAATGGCTGGATGTCGCTGTTCGCCGCGCCGATGCTGCTCTGCGCCTCGCTGCTGATCGAGAACGGCCAGTGGCAGGCGGTGACCCGGGCCAGCGGATGGGCATGGATGGCGGTGGCCTTCCAGGCGGTGATCGTGGTGATCTTCTCCTACGCCATCTGGTACCGGCTGCTGCGCACCTATTCCGTCAACCAGACCATGCCCTATACCCTGCTGGTGCCGGTGTTCGGTGTGCTGTCGGGCGTGCTGTTCCTGGGCGAGCCGGCCAGTTGGTCGCTGTTGCTCGGCGGCATCGCCACGCTGATCGGCGTCGGCATCATCATCCTGCGCCGGCCCAAGGCGGTCGAAGCCCAGGCGCAGGTCACGTGAGATAAGGCGCGTTTTTCGTGGCGCTTCTCCTTTTTTGTCATTGCCGGGCTTGACCCGGCAATCCAGAGGGCCTCGACATCTTCTGGATGCCCGGGTCGAGCCCGGGCATGACAGAGGAGGGGTGGGCGCCCGTCGTCGAACCTTTGCAAACCGTTGAGAGGATCTTGATGGCCAAGCTGACGGAGATCGCGCCCGGCCTGTTTGCGGCGGCGCAGGTGGATCGCGCGGCGATCGCGGAGATCGCGGCCTCGGGCGCGAAGACCCTGGTCAACAACCGGCCGGACGGCGAGGAGCCGGGCCAGCTGCCGGCCGAGCAGGCGCGGGTGGAGGCCGAGCGGCTGGGCCTGACCTATATCCACATCCCGGTCACCTCCTCCTCGATCGCGCCGGGCGATGTCGAGGCGATGCAGCAGGCCCTCGCGTCGGCGCCGAAGCCGGTGGTGATGCATTGCCGCAGCGGCACCCGCTCGACCCTGCTCTGGGCCGCGGGCGAGGTGCTGGCCGGCCGCGGCGACGCCGGCGCGCTGGTCGCCGAGGCGGCGGAAAAGGGCTTCCAGATCGCCTCCCTGCCCGACCTGGTGGCCCGGCTGCGYCAGGGCTGATGCCCGTGGCGGGCCGGCAGCCGGTCAAGGACCGCCCGGTCTCCTGGATCGACCTGATCGATCTCGGGCTCGACCCGGAGGACAGCCGGCCGCTGTTCCAGCAGCTGCACCTGGCGCTGCGCGACCTGATCGCGCGCCGGGTGGTGCCGGCCGGCACGCGGCTGCCGGCGACCCGGATCCTGGCCGGCCGGCTCGGCGTGTCGCGCACCACCGTGGTCGCCGCCTACGACCAGCTGCAGGCCGAGGGCGTGGTCGCCGGCCGGGTCGGCGCCGGCACCTATGTCGCCGCCGGGATCGAGGCGGAAGGGAAGCCGGCCGCGCCGACCGAACGTCCCGGTCGGGTTGCGGCAGCGCGGGAGAGCTGGCGCGGCGAGACCGTTCCCTTCGCCACCGGCTTCTGCGGCATGCATCCCGCCACCGAGCGCGCCTGGGGCCGGCTGGTGCAGCGCCATCTGCGCGGCATCGGCGTGCGCCAGCGCACCTATGGCGACCCGATGGGGCACCGTCCGCTGCGCGAGGCGCTGGCCGAGTACCTCCGGGTGTCGCGCTCCGTCGCCTGCGATGCCGACCGCATCGCCATCGTCTCGGGCAGCCAGCAGGGGCTGGACCTGGTGCTGAGCGCCGTGGCGCAGTCCGGCGATCCGGCCTGGATCGAGGACCCGTGCTACCCGGCGGCGCTGGCGTGCCTGCGCCAGCACAGGCTCAAGATCGTCCCGGTGCCGGTCGACGATCAGGGGCTGGACGTCGCCGCCGGCCTGGCGCTGGAGCCCGGGGCGCGGCTGCTGTACTGCACCCCGACGCACCATTATCCGCTCGGCGTGGCGATGAGCCTGCCGCGGCGGCTGGCGCTGCTCGACTGGGCGCGCGACGGGCGCTGGGTGATCGAGGACGATTACGACAGCGAGTTCCGCTTCTCCGGCCGGCCGCTCTCGGCCCTGCAGGGCTTGGACCGGCACGGCCGCGTCATCTATCTCGGCACCCTCAGCAAGGTGCTGTTCCCGGGGCTGCGCGTCGGTTACGTGGTGCTGCCGCCGGAGCTGGTCGACCGCTTCGCCGGCATCCGCAACGCCGCCGACCGTTTCCCGTCGACCATCCTCGACGACGTGCTGGTCGACTTCATCAACGAGGGCCACTTCACCCGCCACATCCGCCGCATGCGCCAGGAATATGCCGAGCGGCGCGAGCGGCTGACCGCGGCACTGGCAGCGGAGGCCGGCGGCGACCTGACCGTCGCCCCGATCGACCGCGGCATGTATCTCGTCGCCGACCTGCGGCCGGGGCTGGACGATGTCGCGGTGGCCGAGGCGGCGCGCCGGCGTGGCCTGGTGGTCCGCCCGCTGTCGCCGATGCACATCGCGGCGCCGCCGCGCCGGGCGCTGATCCTCGGCTTCACCGGCTTCCCGCCCCAGGCCCTCGACGCTGCCGCCCGCACCCTCGGTGCGGTGCTGCGCGGCTTCCGCTAGGGATTGGTCGGGCCGGTCATCCGGAATTGGACCTTTCCAGTTGCGTGTGAAAGCGTCATCGAGAAGGCCAATGCCGTTCCGAGGATCGCCATGAATGAGATCGTCCCCTCCGCCCGCGCCAGGCTGAAGCGTTTGGCCAAGCGCGGCGCCTATGACCGCGCCACGGTCCACGCCGTGCTCGACGCCAGCGTGGTCTGCCACGTCGCCTATGTCCTCGACGGCCAGCCCTACTGCACCCCGACCGCCTATTGGCGCGACGGCGACCGGCTGTACTGGCACGGCTCCTCGGTCAGCCGGATGCTGCAGGGGCAGGGCGTGGGCCTGCCGGTCTGCCTGACCGCCACCCATATCGACGGGCTGGTGCTGGCCCGCTCCGGCTTCAACTGCTCGATGAACTACCGCGCGGTGATGGTGTTCGGCACCGCCACGAAGGTCGAGGACGAGGCGCACAAGCTCGAGGCGCTCGACGCCTATGTCGAGCGGCTGTTCCCCGGCCGGGTGGCGGAGATGCGGCGCCCGACGGTGAAGGAGGTGCGGGCCACCACGCTGATCGCGATGGAGATCGAGGAGGCCAGCGTGAAGATCCGCAGCGGCCCGCCGCATGACGATGAGGACGACCTGGCCGCCGGCGTCTGGGCCGGGGTGATCCCGATCGCCGAGACCATCGGCGCGCTGCAGCCCTGCCCGCTGCTGCCGGCCGGCATCGCCCCCGGCGCCGGCACCGAGCCCTATGCGCCCGGCCGGGGCTTCGACGACATCCTGCGGGCCAATATCGGTGGCGGCATGGCCCCGGCCGAGGCCGGCGAGTAAGATGGAGGCGACATGACCACCGAACTGACCAATGCCCTGGGCCAGCCGATCGGCGCCCCCATTCCCGGCTGGGAAAAGCGGCCGCTGCCGCCGCGCACGCCGATGGAGGGCCGAATTTGCCGGCTCGAGCCGCTCGACCCGGCCCGCCACGCCGAGGAGCTGTTCGAGGCGATGGGCCGCGACCAGGACGGCCGCAACTGGACCTATCTCGCCATCGGCCCCTTCGCCGAGTTCGCGGATTTCCGCGCCTGGCTGGACAAGATGGCGGCGGGCAGCGACCCGCTGTTCCACACCGTGATCGACCGCGCCACCGGCCGGGCGGTCGGCGTCGCCTCCTATCTCCGCATCGACCCGGCGAACGGGGTGATCGAGGTCGGGCACATCCATTTCTCGCCGCTGCTGCAGCGCACGCCGATGGCGACCGAGGCGATGTTCCTGATGATGCGGCGGGTGTTCGACGAGCTCGGCTACCGCCGCTACGAATGGAAATGCGACAGCCGGAACGCGCCGTCGCGCGCCGCGGCCGCCCGTCTCGGCTTCCAGTATGAGGGGCTGTTCCGCCAGGCCCTGGTCTACAAGGGCCGCAACCGCGACACCGCCTGGTTCTCGATCATCGACGGCGAATGGCCGCGGCTGCGTGCCGCCTTCGAGCGCTGGCTCGCCCCTGCGAATTTCGACGCCGAGGGCCGGCAGCGGGAGAGCCTGTCGGACCTGACCAAGACGGCAGAATAGAAGGGGCCGTCCGTCCGCATCCTTTCCACGCCTCACCGTCATTGCGAGGAGGCGTAGCCGACGAAGCAATCCAGGGGCCGTTACGAGCGGCCCTGGATTGCTTCGCTGCGCTCGCAATGACAGATATGGAAGGCTCCGGGGTCCCGGACTGATCCTCTCGTCACCAATCTGTCATGGGACGGCATGGGCCGCCTTGCGGTCCGGCCGCCGGCTGCCTATACCAACGCCGGCAGATGGCCGGATGGCCGCTCTGCCGGGTTTCGGCCCGGCGGGGAGGAAAGTCCGGGCTCCACGGAAATACGGTGCCGGGTAACGCCCGGCGGGGGCGACCCTAGGGAAAGTGCCACAGAAAGCAAACCGCCCGGCTCCGGCCGGGTAAGGGTGAAAGGGTGCGGTAAGAGCGCACCGCGAGGCCGGCAACGGTCGCGGCACGGTAAACCCCACCGGGAGCAAGACCGAATAGGGGCGGGGCGGCTCATGGGCAACCATGGGCCGACAGGCGTTTCCGCCTGCCGCCCGGGTTGGTCGCGCGAGGCGACGGGCGACCGTCGTCCCAGAGGAATGGCCATCCCCCGGCCCGCCGTCCGCAAGGATACGGGGCTGGGGACAGAACCCGGCTTACAGGCCATCTGCCGCTTCTTCCCAAGCTTCGCCGCCGAGCGGCCGGACAGCGTCCGGGCCGCATTTTCGTGTCTCGAGATGAGAACAAAAGAAAAACGATCCCAAGATCAGAGTCGAAAGAAGCACTCCAACTTCGATTTTGTTCCGACGACAGTCCTGAAGTCCCGTCAAAACGGCCAAAAAGCCACGGATCAAAGAGAATCCATTGATTTCCCATGATTTGACCCGCCCGTCCCATTGCGTTCCAGGCTTGCCCATGATATCCCATGAACTCCCATCGGATGGGGTCGATCGTCCACTTCCGGGGTGTGGGCGACGGGGGTGTTGAGGCGGCGGGGCACGCCGCTGGGGGGATGGATGGCTCGGTTCACGGGCACCTACGTCAACAAGGTCGACAGGAAGGGGCGGGTCAGCGTGCCCGCTCCCTTCCGCGCGACCTTGGAGGCGCTGGGCGCCCCGATCGTGAACCTGAAGCCCTCCCCCGACCGCCAGGCCCTGGACGGGGTCACCGAAGGCTACATGGACGAGGTCCAGCGCCGGCTCGACGCGATGGACCTGTACTCGCCGGAGCGCGAGGCCCTGGAAATCCGCGAATTCTCCGAGACGCAGCAGCTGCAGATGGATCCGGAGGGGCGGATCATCCTGCCGCGCCACATGCTGGATCTGGCGGGCATCACCGAGAGCGTCGCCTTCATGGGCATGGGCAGCCGCTTCCAGATCTGGGAGCCGGAAGCGCTGAAGGCGCATCAGCAGGCCCGGCTGGCGGCGTCGCGCGACATGACGCTGGCGCGGGCTGGAGGCAATGGGGCCGGCGCCAATGGGGGTGCCGTATGAGCGGCGTCCACATCCCGGTCCTGCTGAACGAGATCGTGGCGGCGGTGGCGCCGCGCGACGGCGACCTGATCGTCGACGGCACCTTCGGCCGTGGCGGCTATGCCCGCGGCCTGCTGGCCGCCGCCGACTGCCGGGTGGTCGGCATCGACCGCGACCCCGAGGCGGTGGCGGAGGGGCGCCGGCTGGAGGCCGAGCAGCCGGGCCGGTTCCGCATCGTCGAGGGCCGCTTCGGCGCCATGGACGCGCTGGTCGGCGAGCAGGCGGACGGGGTGGTGCTGGATCTCGGCGTGTCCTCGCCGCAGCTCGACGACCCGGCGCGCGGCTTCTCCTTCCGCGCCGACGGCCCGCTCGACATGCGCATGGGACGGGATGGGCGGAGCGCCGCCGATGTCGTCAACGCCATGGCCGAGGACGACCTCGCCAACGTGATCTACGATTTCGGCGAGGAGCGCCTGTCGCGCCGCGTCGCCCGCGCCATCGTCGCGGCCCGCAAGGAGGCGCGGATCGAGCGGACGCTGCAGCTCGCTGAGATCGTCCGCCGGGTGGTGCCGCGGTCGAAGGACGGCATCGATCCGGCGACGCGCACCTTCCAGGCGCTGCGCCTGTGGGTGAATGAGGAACTGACGGAACTCGACCACGGCTTGAGCGGGGCCGAACGACTGCTTCGGCCCGGGGGACGGCTCGCCGTGGTCACTTTCCACAGCCTGGAGGATCGTCGCGTCAAGCGCTTCCTGGCGGAGCGCAGCGGCGCCGGCGGCGGCGTGTCGCGCCATGTCGCGGCGCCCGGCGGCGAGACCCGGGTGCCGAGCTTCCGCCTGGCGGCCAAGCGGTCGGTCACGGCGGGCGAGACGGAGACCCGCAGCAACCCGCGCGCCCGGTCGGCGCGGCTGCGGGCGGCGATCCGGAGCGAGGCTCCGGCCTGGCCGCCGGTTGGTCAGGGCGGCGGGGAGAGGGGGAGGGTGGCAGCATGATCCGCGTCGGCACGATGATCTGGCTCGGCCTCATCGGGGCGTCGAGCGCGTTCCTGTTCAAGACCAGCTACGAGGTGCAGGCGCTGGAAGGCGATCTGCGCGGCATCAACCGGTCGATCCTGCGGGAACAGGATTCGATCCGGGTGATGCATGCCGAATGGGCGTTCCTGAACCAGCCGTCGCGCTTGCAGGCGCTGACGGACCAGTTTACGAAGCTGCGCCCGATCGCGCCGACGCAGATGGTCGCCAGCGCGGCGGATCTCCCGATGCCGCTGCCGTCGCTCGACGGCGAGCCGATGGCGCCGCCGGCGTCGCTGGTCGCCCAGGTCGATGCGCTGCCCAGCTTCGGGCCCGTGCCCCTGCCTGGCCACCGGCCCGGCGAGGGCGGACTCCTCCTTGCCGCGGCCGCGCCGATGCCCGTCCAGATCCCAGCCGCCTTGCCCCAGCCGGCCGCCGCCCCGGCCCAGCCGGTCGTTGCGCCGGTCCAGGTCGCCGCCGTCGAGGTCCGGCCGGCGCCGGTGGTGGCCCCCGTTTCGGCCGCGCCCGTCGCAAGGGTCGCGACCGCCGACGTCCCGATCCGGCCGGTGGTGGTGCCGCGCCGGCCGACCGCGCCGCTGGAGGCCGTGGCCCAGGCCCTGTCCCCGACCCGGGCCGCCGCATCGGATGATCCGATCGGTGCCCTGCTCTCCGGCCTCGAGGCGCCGCGGGGAATTCGATGACGGCTGACGCGCTGGACGGAACCCGAACCTCACCGCGGCAGACTGAGCCGGCCTTTCGGCCGGCTCAACGGCTTTCCGCGGCCATCGAGACGGGCCGCCAGCGCATCGTCATCAGCGCCCTCGTGTTCAGTGTCACCTTCGGCGCCATCGGCCTCAAGCTGGTCGACCTGATGGCCTTCGGCAGCGATGCCGACAGCGCCCTCGCCACCCATGCCCTGCCCGCCGCCGTGCCGGCCGCAGACCGGGCCGATCTGCGCGACCGCAACGGGCTGATCGTCGCCACCACGCTGCCGTCGATGTCGCTCTACGCCGACCCGAAGCTGGTGCTGGACCCGATCGAGGCCTCGCTGCGCCTGTCGAAGGTGCTGCCCGATCTCGATCAGGCCAAGCTGCTGGCCGACCTGTCGTCGGAGCGCCGCTTCGTCTGGCTGAAGCGGGGGCTGACCCCGACCCAGCAATACGAGGTCAATCGCCTCGGCATCCCGGGCCTGGCTTTCCAGAACGAGGAACGCCGCTACTATCCGACCGGCAACCTGACGTCGCATGTCGTCGGCTTCACCAATATCGACGCCCAGGGCATCGCCGGGCTGGAGAAGAGCCTCGACGACCGCCTGCAGAACGGCGAGTCGGTGGCGCTGTCGATCGACCTGCGGCTGCAGGAGATGGTGCGCGACGAGCTGAAGGCCACCATCGACACGTTCCACGCCCAGGGCGGCAATGCCCTGATCATGGACGTCAACACCGGCGAAGTCCTGGCGATGGTCTCGCTGCCGGACTTCAACCCCTACGAGCCGGGCGGCCCCGCTGAGGAGTCGATGTTCAACCGGAACACGCTCGGCGTGTACGAGCCCGGTTCGACGTTCAAGATCTTCAACACGGCGATGGCGCTGGAAAGCGGCACCTCCACCCTGACCAGCCTGTATGATGAAAGCCCGATCCATGTCGGGCGCTTCACCATCCACAATTTCCGCGGCGACCCCGAGTCGGGGATGCTCAGCGTCTACGAGATCTTCCGGCTGTCGCTCAACACCGGCTCGGTGCACATGGAGGAGGCGGCGGGCGTCGACCGGCAGAAGGAGTTCCTGACCCGGTTCGGCTTGACCAGGCCGGCCCCGGTCGACCTGCCCGAGGTCGGCGCGCCGATGGTGCCGCATCCGTGGAGCAAGATCAGCGGCATGACCATCGCCTACGGCCACGGCATGGCGGTGTCGCCGCTGTCGCTGGTCACCGCGGTCAGCGCCATCGTCAATGGCGGCATCCTGCATCCGCCGACCCTGTTCAAGCGCGACTCGTCGCAGCCGGTGCCGGGCAAGCGCGTGATCTCGGCCGACCTGTCGCGGACGATGCGGATGCTGATGCGGGCCGTTGTTACCGGCGGCACGGCGACCAAGGCCGAAGTGCCGGGCTACTTCGTCGGCGGCAAGACCGGCACCGCCGACAAGGCGGCGCGCGGCGGCTACAACCGGCGGGCCCGGGTGACCGATTTCGTCGGCGTGTTTCCGATCTACGATCCGAAATACATCGTCATGACCATGCTGGACGACCCGCAGCCGATCAAGGGCACCTACGGCTTCGCCAGCGCCGGCTGGAACTCGGCGCCGCTGGGCGGCCGCATCATCGCCCGGATGGGACCGATGCTGGGGGTCGAGCCGAAGAACCCGAAGGACCCGGCGATCCTGCAGATGCTGGCGCCGCCGGCCAATGCGGTACTCGCCAACGTCTCGGGCGGGAACGAGGACTGAGCGATGGCCATCGCCTCCGACCTCCCCCTCGCGCATCCCGGCTCCCGGACCATCCAGGCCGAGGCCGGCCGACCGGGCCGCACCCTGGCCGCGGCGATCGAAACCGGCCGCCAGCGCGTGGTCGTCACCGCGCTGGTCTTCGGCATGGCCTTCGCCGGCATCGGCACCGGGCTGGTCCGGCTGATGGCCTTTGCCGACACCGGCGAGGGCGCGCCGGTCGCCATGGCCGGCTCCGCCAGCGACCGGGCCGATCTGCGTGACCGCAACGGGCTGATCCTGGCCACCACCCTGCCGTCGATGTCGCTCTACGCCGACCCGAAGCTGGTGATCGACCCGATCGAGGCGTCGCTGAAGCTGAGCAAGGCGCTGCCGGATCTGAACCGCGACAAGCTGCTGGCCGACCTGTCGTCGGACCGGCGCTTCGTCTGGCTGAAGCGCGGCCTGACCCCGGCCCAGCAATACGAGATCAATCGCCTCGGCATCCCCGGCCTGGCCTTCCAGAACGAGGAGCGCCGCTACTATCCGTCCGGCGGGCTGACGTCGCATGTCGTCGGCTTCACCAACATCGACGCCCAAGGCATCGCCGGGCTGGAGAAGAGCCTCGACGACCGCCTGCGGAACGGCGAGTCGGTGGCCCTGTCGATCGACCTGCGGCTGCAGGAGATGGTGCGGAACGAGCTGCAGGCCACCATCGCCAAGTTCAAGGCGACGGCCGGCAACGTGGTCATCATGGACGTCAAGACCGGCGAGATCCTGTCCATGGTCTCGCTGCCGGACTTCAACCCCTACGAGCCGACCGCCGCGTCGGATGACGCCCTGTTCAACCGGAACACGCTCGGCGTGTACGAGATGGGCTCCACCTTCAAGATCTTTAACACCGCGCTGGCGCTGGAAAGCGGCACCTCGACGCTGCAGACCACCTATGAGCAGAGCCCGATCCGGATCGGCCGCTTCACCATCCGCAACTTCCGGGCCGAGCCGCAGTCCGGGCGGTGGAGCGTCTACGAGATCTTCCGGCAATCGATGAACACCGGCTCGGTGCACATGTTCGAGGCGGCCGGGCTCCAGCGGCAGAAGGAGTTCCTGGGCCGGCTCGGCCTGACCAGGCCCTCGCCGCTCGAGCTGCCGGAGGTCGGGGCGCCGATGGTGCCGCAGCCCTGGACCCAGGTCAGCGGCATGACCATCGCCTACGGTCACGGCATGGCGGTCACGCCGGTCCAGCTGGTCAGCGCGGTCGCCGCCGTGGTCAATGGCGGCACCCTTCATCCGCCGACGCTGTTCAAGCACGACCCGTCCCGGCCGGTGCCGGGAACGCGGGTGATGTCGCCCGAGCTGTCGCGGATCATGCGGGCATTGATGCGCGTCGTGGTCGTCAGCGGCACCGCGACCAAGGCGGAGGTGCCCGGCTATTTCGTCGGCGCCAAGACCGGCTCGGCCAACAAGGCGGTGCGCGGCGGCTACAACCGCAAGGCCGGCGTGACCGATTTCGTCGGCATCTTCCCGGCCTATGATCCGAAATACATCGTCATGACCATGCTGGAGGATGCCCAGGCGATCGAAGGCACGTACGGCTACAACACCGCGGGCTGGAATGCGGCGCCGCTGGGCGGCCGCATCATCGCCCGCATGGGGCCGATGATGGGAATCGAGCCGAAGGATCCCAACGATCCAACGATCCTGCGGGAGCTGGCGGTGGATCCGGCCGGCCGCGCTGCCCCGCAGGTCGCGGCGGCCGTGGAGGAGGAAGAGGGATGAGCGCCTCGACCTTGCCCGCCGGGCTGAAGGGGCTGACCGCCGATTCCCGCGCGGTCCGGTCCGGGTTCCTGTTCGCGGCCCTGCCCGGCGCGCGCGCCGACGGCCGCGCCTTCATCGCCGATGCGCTGACCGCCGGCGCCGCGGCCATCCTGGCGCCCGAGGGCACGGCGCTGCCGCCCGGCGCCACCGCCACGCTGATCACCGATCGGAACCCGCGGCAGCGCCTGGCGCTGATGGCGGCGGCGTTCTACGGCCGGCAGCCGGCCACCATCGCCGCGGTCACCGGCACCAGCGGCAAGACCTCGACCGTCAACTTCGCCCGCCAACTCTGGATCCTTTTGGGCCACCAGGCGGCCAGCCTGGGCACGCTGGGGGTGATGGCGCCGGGGCGCGAGCGCTACGGTTCGCTGACCACGCCGGACCCGGTGGCGCTGCATGCCGAGCTGGCCGATCTGGCCGCGGCCGGGGTGACCAAGCTGGCCATGGAGGCGTCGTCGCACGGCCTCGACCAGTTCCGGCTTGACGGGGTGCGGGTGACGCTGGCGGCCTTCACCAACTTCACCCAGGACCATCTCGACTACCACGCCACCATGGAAGCCTATCTGGCGGCCAAGGCGCGGCTGTTCGACCAGGTGCTGCAGCCCGGCGGCACCGCCGTGATCAATGCCGACGTGCCGGAGGCGGCGGGCCTCGTCGCCCGCACCCGCGCCGCCGGCCGCACCGCCCTGACCCTGGGCCGCGCCGGCCAGGAGTTCCGGCTGGACCGCGCGGAGCCGCTGCCGCACGGCATCGACCTGCGCTTCACCGCCGGCGGCAGGACGTATCGGACGGAGCTGCCGCTGGTCGGCGGTTTCCAGGCCTACAACGTGCTGACCGCGCTGGCCCTGGTGGTGGCCGACGGCGCCGACATCGACACCGCCGCCGGCCTGCTGGAGCAGCTCAAGGGCATCCCCGGCCGGGTCGAGCTGGTGGCCAGCCACCCGAACGGCGCCCCGGTCTATGTCGACTACTCGCACAAGCCGGGGGCGCTGGAGACGGTGCTGAATGCCCTGCGCCCGCACACCCGTGGCGCGCTGGTCGTGGTGTTCGGCTGCGGCGGCGACCGCGACCGCGCCAAGCGCCCGCTGATGGGCGAGATCGCGGCGCGCCTGGCCGACCGCGTGATCGTCACCGACGACAACCCGCGCAGCGAGAACCCGGCCGAGATCCGCCGCCAGGTGCTGGCCGGCTGCCCCGGCGCCGACGAGATCGGCGACCGGGCCGAGGCCATCCGCGCCGCGGTAGAGGGGCTTGGCCCCGGTGATGTCCTGGTGGTGGCCGGAAAGGGCCATGAGACCGGCCAGATTATCGGCGATGACGTACGCCCGTTCGATGATGCGGAGCAGGCGCGCGCAGCCGTGACCGAAGTGAAGAGCGATCCGCGATGGAGACGAACGCCATGACCAATCCTGCGCTCTGGCCGGCCGCGGAGGCGGCCGCCGCAACCAATGGGATGCAGGTCGGCGAGTGGGCGGCGACCGGCGTTTCGATCGACAGCCGCTCGGTCGTTGCGGGCGACCTGTTCGTGGCGCTGCGCGGGCCGAACTTCGACGGCCACGACTACGTCAAGGACGCCCTGGCCAAGGGCGCCGCTGCGGTCATGGTCGACCGGGTGCCGCAGGGCGTGCCGCATGACGCGCCGCTGCTGGTGGTCGACGACACCCTGGACGGGCTGACCGACCTGGCCCGCTTCGCCCGCATGCGCAGCGAGGCGCGGGTCGTCGGCGTCACCGGCTCGGTCGGCAAGACCAGCACCAAGGAGGCGCTGAAGCTGGCCCTGTCGGCCACCGCGCCGGCCTATGCCTCGCAGGGCAACCTGAACAACCAGTGGGGCGCGCCGCTCAGCCTGTCGCGGATGCCGGAGCAGGTCGCCTACGGCGTGTTCGAGCTGGGCATGAACCATGCCGGCGAGATCGCGCCGCTGTCGCGACTGGTCGAGCCGGACGTCGCCATCATCACCAATGTCGAGGCGGTGCACGCCGCCCATTTCGACTCGGTCGACGGCATCGCCGACGCCAAGGCCGAGATCTTCCGCGGCATGGGGCCGGAGAGCACGGCGATCCTGAACCGCGACAACCCGTACTTCCCGCGGCTGGTCGCCCATGCCCGGACCCAGGGCGTCGGCCGGATCTGGAGCTTCGGCGAGCATGCCGAGGCCGACGCCCGGCTGGTCGACTGCTCGCTGCACACCGCCGCCAGCGCGGTCAACGCCGTGATCCTGGGCGAGCCGCTGCGCTACACCCTGTCGGCCCCGGGCAAGCACTGGGTGTTGAACAGCCTGTCGGTGCTGCTGGCCGCCAAGGCGATGGGGGCGAACATCGCCGGCGCCGCCCGCGCCATGGGCCGGATCACGCCGCTGCGCGGCCGCGGTGCCCGCGTCACCATCGAGCTGCAGCGCGGCGGCCAGGCCRGCAAGCTGGTGCTGATCGACGAGAGCTACAACGCCAGCCCGGTCTCGGTCGCCGCCAGCCTGGCCGTGCTGGGCGGGGTCGACAGCGGCCCGGACGGCCGCCGCATCGCCGTGCTCGGCGACATGCTCGAGCTCGGGGCCGACGCGCCGGCCCTGCATGCGGGGCTGAAGCAGCACATCCTGGCCAACGACATCGACCTCGTCTTCACCTGCGGCCCGGACATGAAGCAGCTGCACGACGCGCTGCCGGAAGGCCGGCGCGGCGCCCATGCGGCCGACAGCGCCGCCCTGGCGCCGATCCTGGCCGACGCGGTGCGCCCGGGCGACTGCGTCATGGTCAAGGGCTCGCTCGGCAGCCGCATGGCCGTGCTGGTCGAGGCGCTGGAACATCTGCACGTGGCGCGCGAGAACCGGGCTCCCCAGGCCTCGCCCAAGCGCGTCGCCAACGGCCYTTGACCAACGGCCTCTGAAAGGAACGGTCCCGGTGCTTCCGGCCCTCTTCGCCCCGCTCGCCGACCAGGCCCTGGTCTTCAACCTGTTCCGGTACCTGACGTTCCGGACCGGGGCCGCGGTGATGACGGCGCTCGTCATCGCCTTCCTGATTGGCCCGGCGATGATCCGGTGGCTGAAGTCGCGGCAGGGCGCGGGCCAGCCGATCCGCGAGGACGGGCCGGAGGGGCATTTCAAGAAGCGCGGCACGCCGACCATGGGCGGGCTGATGATCCTGATCGCGATCGTGGTCTCGACCCTGCTCTGGGCCGATCTGCGCAACGCCTTCGTCTGGATCGTGCTGCTGGTCACGGTCGGCTTCGGCCTGGTCGGCTTCGGCGACGATTATCTGAAGTTGACCAAGCGCAACCCCAAGGGCCTGTCCGGCAGGCTGAAGCTGGTGGTGCAGGGGGCGATCGCCCTGGTCGCCGTGTTCTGGTACCTGCAGGTGACGCCGGAGGTGCGCGAGACCGCGGTCGCGATCCCGTTCCTCAAGGATGTCATGGTCGAGCTCGGCCTCCTGTTCTTCCCTTTCGCCATGCTGGTCATGGTCGGCGCCTCGAACGCGGTCAACCTGACCGACGGGCTCGACGGCCTCGCCACCATGCCGGTGATCATTGCCGCCACCTGCTTCGGCCTGATCGCATATCTCGCCGGCAACGCGGTCTTCGCCGGATATCTGCAGATCCACCACGCCCCGGGCGCCGGCGAGCTGGCGGTATTCTGCGGCGCCCTGATCGGCGGCGCGCTCGGCTTCCTCTGGTTCAACGCGCCCCCGGCCATGGTGTTCATGGGCGACACCGGCTCGCTGTCGATGGGCGGCGCGCTCGGCGCCATCGCCATGATCACCAAGCATGAGCTGGTGCTGGCGATCATCGGCGGCCTGTTCGTGCTCGAGGCGGTGTCGGTGATCGTCCAGGTCGCCAGCTTCAAGCTGACCGGCAAGCGGGTGTTCCGCATGGCGCCGCTGCACCACCACTACGAGAAGAAGGGCTGGGCCGAGCCGACCATCGTGATCCGGTTCTGGATCATCGCCGTGATCCTGGCCCTGATCGGCCTGTCCAGCCTGAAGCTGAGGTGATCGGATGATCGACCTCTCGCATCTCCAGGGTCGCAGCGTCGCCGTCCTCGGCCTCGGCAAGTCGGGCACCGCCGCGATCCGGGCGCTGAAGGCGGCAGGGGTCGAGGTCGCGGCCTGGGACGACAAGGTCGCCGGCCGCTCCTTCGCCGAGCGCGAGGGCGTGCCGGTGCGCGACTTCGCGGCCGAGGGCATGGCCGGCATCGACCTGGTGATGCTCAGCCCCGGCATCCCGCGCACCCATCCGCGGCCGCATCCGGCGGTGGCGCGGGCGCTCGAGGCCGGCAGCCGGCTGGTCGGGGACATCGACCTGCTGGCCGAGGCACGGCCGGAGGCCGGCTTCCTCGGCGTCACCGGCACCAACGGCAAATCGACCACCACGGCGCTGCTGCAGCATGTGTTCGAGGCGGCGGGCATCGATTCCGAGGCCGGCGGCAATCTCGGCCCCGCCGCGCTCGGCCTGCGCCCGGTGGCCCCCGGCGGCTGGTACGTGCTCGAGGTCTCGTCCTACCAGCTCGAGACCATCACCGAGGTGCCGTGGTCGATCGGCGTCTTCATCAACATCACCCCCGATCATCTCGACCGCTATGCCGACATGGCCGGCTACGTTGCCGCCAAGACCCGGCTGCTCAACGGCATCCGCCCGGGCGGCACCGCGGTGATCGGGGTCGACGACGACTATTCCCGCGCGGTGTTCGCGAAGACCAAAGCGCGGCCGGAGATCCGGGTGATCCCGATCTCGGCCGAGCGCACGGTCGAGGGCGGCGTGTTCGTCCGCGACTTCGTGCTGTACGACGCCACCGAAGGCGCGGCCCGCGCGGTGCTCGACCTGCGCCAGGCGCCGGCCCTGCCGGGCGCCCATAACGGCCAGAACGCCGCCTGCGTCTGGGCCGCCGCGCGCGCTGCCGGGGTCGCCGAGGACGTGCTGGCCGCGGCGATCCGCACCTTCCCGGGCCTGGCCCATCGCCAGCAGCTGGTCGGCACCATCGCCGGCATCCGCTTCGTCAACGACAGCAAGGGCACCAACCCGGACGCGGCGGCCAAGGCGCTCGGCTCCTACGAAACCATCTACTGGATCGCCGGCGGCCGGCCGAAGGAGGGCGGGCTGGAGGCGGTCGACCCCTACCTGCCGCGCGTCGCCCAGGCCTTCCTGATCGGCGAGGGCACGCCGAAATTCGCCGCGCATCTCGACGGCAAGGTCCCGTATCAGCGCTCGACCGATCTCGACGCCGCGATCGAGGCCGCCTACCGCGCCGCCGTGGCCGATGGTGCAACCGGCGCCGTGGTGCTGCTGTCGCCGGCCTGCGCCTCCTTCGACCAGTTCGCCAATTTCGAGGCGCGCGGCGAGGCCTTCGCCGCCTCCGTCAAGGGCCTGCAGGTCCGGGTTGAGAGAGGGGAGCTGTAGATGGTGACCCTGGATCGCGCCGACAGCTCGGTCATCGGCCGCTGGTGGTGGACCGTCGACCGCTGGATGCTGCTGCTGCTCGGCATCATCATGGGCATCGGCTCGATCCTGATCCTGGCCGCCAGCCCGGCCGTGGCCCAGCGCATCAATCTCGGCGAGTTCTACTTCATCGAACGCCATCTGATGATGCTGCTGCCGGCCATCGTGCTGACCTTCATGGTCTCGCTGATGAGCCCGGGGGCGATCCGGCGCACCGCGGCGATCGTGCTGCTGCTGTCGATGCTCGGGGTCTTCGCCACGCTGTTCGTCGGGGTCGAGATCAAGGGCGCGACCCGCTGGATCCAGCTGCCCGGCCTGTCGCTGCAGCCTTCGGAGTTCGTCAAGCCGGCCTTCGCCGTGGCCGCCGCCTGGCTGTTCGCGCAGCAGAAGACCCGGCCGGGCTTCCCCGGCTACATCGCCTCCACCGTGCTCTACGGCCTGATCGCCTTCCTGCTGCTGTCGCAGCCGGATCTCGGCATGACCGTGGTGGTCACCGCGGTGTGGTTCATCCAGTTCTTCATCGCCGGCCTGCCGATGTTCCTGGTGATCGGGCTGATCGGCCTGGGCACCGGCGGCCTGGTCGGCTCCTACTTCCTGTTCGAGCATGTGCGCAGCCGCATCGACCGCTTCCTCGACCCGTCGACCGGCGACAACTACCAGGTCGACCGGGCGCTCGAGGCCTTCACCAATGGCGGCCTGTTCGGCACCGGCCCGGGCGAGGGCTCGGTCAAGCTGTACCTGCCGGACGCCCATGCCGACTTCATCTTCGCCGTCGGCGGCGAGGAGTTCGGCCTGTTCTTCTGCCTGCTGCTGGTGGCGCTGTTCGCCTTCATCGTGGTGCGCGGCCTGTCGCGGGTGATGAACGAGACCAACCTGTTCATCATGCTGGCGGTGGTCGGGCTGGTCACCCAGTTCGGGCTGCAGGCCGCGATCAACATGGCCTCGACCCTGCACCTGATCCCGACCAAGGGCATGACCCTGCCCTTCGTCTCCTATGGCGGCTCGTCCCTGATCGCGCTGGGCTACGGCATGGGCATGGTGCTGGCGCTGACCCGGCGGCATGCCGGAAGCGGGATCCGGTGAAGGATGCCCGTCCGATCCTGCTGGCCGCAGGCGGCACCGGCGGCCACGTCTTCCCGGCGGAGGCGCTGGCGCGGACGCTGATCGCCCGCGGCCACAGCGTGCGCCTGGCGACCGATCCGCGCGGCCGCGCCTTCGGCGACCGGCTGCCCGAGGTTCCGGTCGACGCCGTCCGCTCCGCCACCGTGGCGCCGGGGCTGGTCGGCAAGCTCAAGACCGCGACCTTGCTCGGCCTCGGCTATCTCGATGCCCGCGGCGTGCTGCGCCGGCACCGGCCGGCCGCCGTGGTCGGCTTCGGCGGCTATCCCTCGGCGCCGACCGTGCTGGCCGCATCGCGCGCCGGCATCCCGGTGCTGCTGCACGAGCAGAACGCCCTCCTAGGCCGGGTCAATCGCTGGCTGGCCGGCCGCGCCGCCGCCATCGCCACCGGCTTCCCGCTGCAGGGAACGGCAGAAAATCGGCGAGTCGAGGTCACCGGCAATCCGGTCCGCCCGGCCATCGCCGCCAGATCCGGCGCGCCCTATCCGGCGCCGACGGAGCAGGGCGGGCTGACCCTGCTGGTGCTCGGCGGCAGCCAGGGCGCGCGGGTGTTCAGCGAGCTGATCCCGGCCGCGGTGGCGCTGCTGCCGGAGGCGCTGCGGACCCGCCTTTCGATCGTGCAGCAGTCCAGGCCCGAGGACATCGAGGCGTGCCGCGGCCGCTACGCCGCGATCGGCGCCGACGCGACGCTGTCGACCTTTTTCGACGACGTGCCGGAGCGGCTGGCCGCGGCCCAGCTGGTGATCTGCCGGTCCGGCGCGTCGACCGTCGCAGAGCTCGGCGTCATAGGCCGCCCCGCCATTCTGGTGCCCTATCCCTTCGCCATGGACGACCACCAGACGGCCAATGCCAAGGCCGTCGCGGCCTCCGGCGGAGGGTGGCTGATGCCGCAGTCGGAGCTCACTCCGGAAGTGCTGGCATCGCGTCTCGAACACCTGTACACCCGCCCCTCCGTTCTGGTGGAAGCAGCCGGCGCCGCGCGCGCCGCAGCCCATCCGGATGCCGCCGACCGACTCGCCGATCTCGTCCTCGCCCTTGCCGGGCAGGAGGCGGGCGCTCGCGCGTCGGCCGCTACTGGAGCCTGAGTTTAGGAGTACCGCCGATGAGGCAGATGCCGCTCGACATTGGGATGATCCACTTCGTGGGGATCGGCGGCATCGGCATGAGCGGGATCGCCGAGATCCTGCACAATCTCGGCTATTCGGTGCAGGGCAGCGACGTGGCCGAGGGCGCCAATGTCCTGCGCCTGCGCAAGGCCGGCATCGACGTCAAGATCGGCCATGCCGCGGCCCATCTCGGCGACGCCGCGGTGGTCGTCATCTCCTCGGCGGTGAAGAGCGACAACCCGGAGGTCAAGGCCGCCCGCGCCGCTTCGATCCCCGTGGTGCGCCGGGCCGAGATGCTGGCCGAGCTGATGCGGCTGAAATGGTCGATCGCGATCGGCGGCACCCACGGCAAGACCACCACCACCAGCCTGGTGGCGGCGATGATCGACGGCGCCGGCATGGACCCGACCGTCATCAATGGCGGCATCATCAACGCCTACGGCACCAACGCCCGGCTCGGCCAGGGCGACTGGATGGTGGTCGAGGCCGACGAGAGCGACGGCACCTTCACCCGGCTGCCGGCGACCATCGTCGTGGTCACCAACATCGACCCCGAGCATCTCGACTTCTACGGCGATTTCGACTCGGTGAAGGCGGCGTTCGAGCAGTTCGTCACCAACACCCCGTTCTACGGCTTCGCCGTGCTCTGCATCGACCATCCCGAGGTGCAGGCGCTGATCTCCCGGGTCACCGACCGGCGCATCGTGACCTACGGATTCAGCCCGCAGGCCGACATCCGCGCGATCGACTTTTCGATCGAAACGCGCGGCTCCCGCTTCACCGCCGTGCTCCAGGATCGGCAGTCCGGAAAAAGCCGTTTGATACGCGATATTGTGTTGCCAATGCTCGGCCAACACAATATCCAGAATGCATTGGCCGCTATCGCCGTGGCCCATGAGATGGGAATGGACGACGGGCAGATCATCGAAGCGCTCGCTCGGTTCAGCGGTGTGAAGCGCCGGTTCACCAAGACCGGCGAGTCGGGCGGTGTGACGGTGATCGACGATTACGGCCATCATCCGGTGGAGATTGCGGCAGTGCTCAAGGCGGCCCGGGCCGCGGCCCAGAAGCACAAGGTGATCGCAGTGGTGCAGCCGCACCGCTACAGCCGGCTGGCCAGCCTGTTCCAGGAATTCTGCACCTGCTTCAACGATGCCGACATCGTCGTGGTCGCGGATGTCTACGCCGCCGGCGAAGCGCCGGTCGAAGGCGCCACCCGCTCGGCCCTGGTCGAGGGGCTGCGCGACAGCGGCCACCGCCGGGTGATCCCGCTGCCGGGCCCCGAGGCGCTGCCGCAGCTCGCCTACGACCTGGCCCAGCCGGGCGACTTCGTGGTCTGCCTCGGCGCCGGCAACATCACCGCCTGGGCCAACGCCCTGCCCGGCGAGCTCGACACGCTGCGCGCCAAGCGCACCGCGGGGGCGAGCCGATGACGAAGTCCGTTGCAGTCCTCTACGGCGGCTGGTCGGCGGAGCGCGAGGTCAGCCTCGTCTCCGGCAAGGCCGTCGCCGTGGCGCTGCGCGGGCGCGGCCATCGGGTCGAGCTGATCGATGTCGGCCGCGACCTCGAGGCGCTGCTGCGCGCCCTGCGGCCGGCGCCGGACGTGGTGTTCAACGCCCTGCACGGCAAGGGCGGCGAGGACGGCACGATCCAGGGCGTGCTCGACATGCTGGGCCTGCCTTACACCCATTCCGGCGTGCGGCCCTCGGCGATCGCCATGTCCAAGCCGGCGACCAAGCAGGTGGTCGGCGCCGTCGGCATCCGCACCGCCCGCGGCGTGGTGGCAAAGCCGGAGCAGGTGGCCGAGCGCCATCTGATGGAGCCGCCCTATGTGGTCAAGCCGGCGGCCGAAGGCTCCAGCGTCGGCGTCCGCATCGTCCGCGCCAACGACAACGTGCCGGCGATCGACCTCGCCGGCTGGGGCTATGGCGATGCGCTGGTCGAGGAATACATCTCCGGCCGCGAGCTGACCGTCGGGGTGATGGGCGACCGCGCCCTGACCGTGACCGAGATCGCGCACACCCACGCCTTCTTCGACTACGACGCGAAATACACCGAGGGCCACGCCGTCCACACCCTGCCGGCGCAGGTGCCGGAGGAGGTCTCGGCCGAAGCCATGCGCCTGGCGCTGCTGGCGCACCGGACGCTGGGCTGCCGCGGCATCAGCCGCACCGATTTCCGCTGGGACGACAGCCGGCCGGGGACCGAGGGGCTGTACTTCCTCGAGATCAACACCCAGCCGGGCTTCACCCCGATCTCGCTGGTGCCGGAGCAGGCCAGGCACATCGGCGTCGACTTCGCCGATCTGTGCGAATGGCTGCTGGAGGACGCGGCATGCGGTCGCTGAGCGCCGAGCCCGACGCCGCGCGCCGGCGCGGCAGCGGCGGCACCTCGGTCCGCCGCAAGCCGATGGATCGGCGCCGGGCGGCGGCGCTGCGCCTGGGCGGCATGGCGCTGGGCGGCATCGCCGTGTTCGGCCTGCTGGCCGCGCTGTGGACCAGCGGCACGCTGACCGCGGCCGGGCGCGGCATCCACGGCGCGGTGATGGGCCTGACCGTGGCGGCCGGCTTCTCGGTGCAGGAGGTGCTGGTCGAGGGCCGGCGCTCGGTCGATGGCGGCGTGATCATGGCGGCGCTCGGCGTCGGCCGCGGCGACCCGATCTTCGACCTCGACCCCGACTCGGCCCAGGCGGCGCTGCTGGACGTCCCCTGGATCCGGTCGGCCAGCGTCGAGCGCCGGCTGCCGGACACGGTGTTCGTCCGGATCGAGGAGCGGATGCCGCTGGCGCTGTGGCAGAACAACCAGAGCTTCAGCCTGATCGACCGCGACGGCCATGTCCTGCCGGTGCCGTCGGTGGCCGATTATCCGGACCTGCCGATGGTGGTCGGCGGCGATGCGGCCGCGACCGCGGCGGCGCTGATCGACGCGCTGTCGAAGACGCCGGACATCGCCCGCCGGATCCGCTCGGCCATGCGGGTCGGCGGCCGGCGCTGGGACCTGACGCTCGACAACCACGTCACCGTAAGGCTGCCGGACGGCGACGTCGCCCCGGCGCTGGCCCGGCTGGACGAGGCGCAGCGCAAGGACTCGGTGCTGGACCGCGACATCGTGGCGGTCGACCTGCGCATGGGCGACCGCATGGTCATCCAGCTCACCCCCGCGGCGGCGGCGCAGCGCGCCCCGACCAAGGACAAGTCGTGATGGGTGGCGCGGATGGCTCTCATGGGATTTAACGCGATGCGCCGCCCCCGCACCCGCGCCCGGGGCTCGATCGTCGCCGCGGTCGATCTCGGCACGACCAAGGTCGTGTGCTTCATCGCCCGCGTCGTCGACGAGGGCAAGGCCCAGGTGATCGGCATCGGCCACCAGGCCAGCCGCGGCGTCCGCGCCGGCTCGATCGTCGAGCTCGACGCGGCGGAGAAGACCATCGCTTTGGCGGTGCAGGCGGCCGAGCAGATGGCCGGCGAGACCGTCAACGAGGTGATCGTCAACCTCTCCGGCGGCCATCCGGCGTCGCAGAGCCTGTCGCTCCAGGTGCCGGTCGGCGGCCGCGAGGTCACCGACAACGACCTGCGCCGCGCCGCCCGCGCCTTCAACGGCAGCATCGCCACCGACGCCGAGGTGATCCACGCCGTGCCGATCAGCTACGGCCTCGACGAGGTCCGCGGCGTGCGCGACCCGCGCGGCATGGTCGGCGAATCCCTCAGCATCGACCTGCACCTGATCACCGCCAACACCGGCGCGGTGCGCAACCTGACCGCTTGCGTCAACCGGGCCCATCTCGAGGTCGAGAGCGTCATCCTCTCGCCCTACGCCTCGGGCCTGGCCTGCCTGGTGCCGGACGAGCGCGAGCTGGGCTGCACCGTGATCGACATGGGCGGCGGCACCACTTCGCTGGCCGTGTTCATCGAGGGCCGGCTGGTCTTCGCCGACTGCCTGCCGGTCGGCGGCGCCCACGTCACCAACGACATCGCCCGCGGCCTGACCACGCCGGTCGTCCATGCCGAGCGGATGAAGACGCTCTACGGCTCGGCCCTGCCCTCGGTCGCCGACGACCGCGAGGTGATCGACGTGCCGCAGGTCGGCGAGGAAGAGGACAGCCAGCCGACCCATGTGCCGAAGAGCCTGCTGACCGGGATCATCCAGCCCCGGATGGAGGAGATCTTCGAGATGGTGCGCTCGCGGCTCGAGGCCAGCGGCTTCGACAAGGCCTTCGGCCGCCGCGTGGTGCTGACCGGCGGCGGCTCGCAGCTGCAGGGCGCGCGCGAGCTGGCCCAGCTGGTGCTGGACAAGCAGGTCCGCATGGGCCGCCCGCTGGGCCTCGACGGCCTGGCCGAGGCGACGGCGGGGCCGAGCTTTTCGACGGCGACGGGCCTGCTGGCCTACGCCATTTCGGGGCCCGCCGACCTGGTCGGCTCGGGCCCGGGGCTGGAGGAGAGCGGCGCCGCGGGCGGCGGCTTCTTCAGCCGGATCGGAGGGTGGTTCCGTGACAACCTCTGAGCCAAGACCAATCAACCCGGCACGCCTGACCATCCGGGGCGATGCCGGGAGCACGGATCGGGCGGATGGAAGCGGACCGGGTGAATAGGGGACAGTAGGGGAGCATCGACATGATCAATCTCAGCATCCCGCAGGGTGATATCAGCCTCCAGCCGCGGATCACCGTGGTGGGGGTCGGCGGCGCCGGCGGCAACGCCGTCAACAACATGATCCGGGCCAACCTGGCCGGGGTCGAATTCGTGGTGGCCAACACCGACGCGCAGGCGCTGGCCGGCTCCGCGGCGCAGAAGCGGATCCAGCTCGGCGCCGGGCTGACCCAGGGCCTCGGCGCCGGGTCGCGGCCCGACATCGGCCGGGCCTCGGCCGAGGAGGCGATGGAGCACATCGTCGCCCATCTCGACGGCGCCCACATGGTGTTCATCACCGCCGGCATGGGCGGCGGCACCGGCACCGGTGCGGCACCCGTGATCGCCCGCGCGGCGCGCGAGCAGGGCATCCTGACCGTCGGCGTGGTCACCAAGCCCTTCCACTTCGAGGGCGCGCACCGCATGCGCATGGCCGAGCAGGGGCTGCAGGAGCTGCAGCAGTATGTCGACACCCTGATCATCATCCCGAACCAGAACCTGTTCCGCATCGCCAACGAGAAGACGACCTTCGCGGACGCCTTCCGGATGGCGGACGAGGTGCTGCATTCGGGCGTGCGCGGCGTCACCGACCTGATGGTGCAGCCGGGCCTCATCAATCTCGACTTCGCCGACATCCGCACGGTGATGGCGGAGATGGGCAAGGCGATGATGGGCACCGGCGAGGCCGAGGGCGAGCGCCGCTCGATCAGCGCCGCCGAGGCCGCGATCTCGAACCCGCTGCTCGACGACATCTCGATGAAGGGGGCCAAGGGCGTCCTGATCAACATCACGGGCGGCCTCGACATGACCCTGTACGAGGTCGACGAGGCCACCAACCGCATCCGTGACGAGGTCGACCCCGACGCCAACATCATCTTCGGCTCGACCTTCGACGAGAGCATGGAGGGCAAGGTCCGGGTGTCGGTGGTCGCGACCGGCATCGACATGGCGATCAACCAGGCGCAGCGGTCGCAGACCTACAGCACCACCACGCTGCCCTCCGGCGACCGCGCCCGGCCGCAGCCGGCCGGCGCTTCGGCGCAACAGCCGCAGCCCCAGCCGCAGCCGATGATGCCGGCCCGCCCGGCGGCGGTGACGCCGCAGCGCTTCACCATGGCCCAGCCGGCGCCGAAGCCGGTCGCCCCGGCCCCGGTCGAGCAGGCCCCGGCCCCGGCCTCGATTGAGGCAGCGCCGGAGCCGGACTATGCGGCCGAGGACGAGGCCGAGCCGGCGGTCGCCGAGATGCAGGAGCCGGCGGTGCAGCAGGCCCGGGCCCCGGYGGCGATGTCGGCGGGCGCACGCCCGGGCTTCGGCGCGGCGCGTCCGGCCCCGATGGCCGCCCCGCAGCCGGCAC